>NZ_JBHYQH010000021.1:67144-116621 GCF_042746715.1 Streptomyces sp. NPDC058741
TGCAGCCCGTTCTTCCGGGCTTGAGGTCAGCCCGGCCGTGCTTCCAGTCCTCCGGATCGGGCCAGGGACCAGCCCGGCCCTCCATCCACTCCTCCGGGCTTGAGGTCAGCCCGGCCTCACATCCAGCCCTCCGGCTCGGGCTCGGCGTCCATCTCGGGCCAGTCCTCCGGCTCGGGCCAGGCATCAACCCAGCCCTGCATCCCGTCCTTCCGGGCTTGAGGTCAGCCCGGCCGTGCTTCCAGTCCTCCGGATCGGGCCAGGGACCAGCCCGGCCCTCCATCCACTCCTCCCAAATCGGGCCAGGGATCAACCCGGCCTCACATCCAGTCCTCCGGCTCGGGCTCGGCGTCCATCTCGGGCCAGTCGTCCGGATCCGCCGGGCCGCCCGCGTCGGGGCCGGACGCGTGGTCCGGAGCAGGAGGGGAGGGCCGGCCCGGCTCCCGGCCCGAGGACGTGCCAGGGCCACCGCCGAGCGACGCGAGCACCTCCAGCACCCCCTCCCCGTACGTGGCCAGCTTCTTCTCCCCGACCCCGCTGATCCCGCCGAGCTCCGCCACCGACGCCGGCCACGCCAGGGCGATCTCCCTCAGCGTGGCGTCGTGGAAGATGACGTACGCCGGGACGCCCTGCTCGCGGGCCTGTTCGGCCCGCCAGGCGCGCAGTGCCTCGAACGCGGGCAGCAACTCCTCCGGCAGCTCGGCCGCGACCGCCTTGCCCTTGCGCTCCCCCCGCCCGGAGCCCGAGGCCGACGAGGAGCCCGACCGGGACGTCACCGGCTTCTTCGGCTCCTTGCGCAGCGGCACCTCCCGCTCCCGCCGCAGCACCGCCCCGCTGGCCTCGGTCAGCACCAGCGTGCCGTACTCGCCCTCCACCGCGAGCAGGCCCTGGGCAAGCAACTGCCGGATGACACCCCGCCATTCGCCCTCGGTCAGATCGTCGCCGATGCCGAACACCGACAGCTGGTCGTGGTCGAACTGGATCACCTTGCCGGTGCGCTTGCCCAGCAGGATGTCGACGATCTGCACCGCGCCGAACTTCTGCCCGCGCTCCCGCTGCAGCCGCACCACCGTCGACAGCACCTTCTGCGCCGCGACCGTGCCGTCCCAGGTCTCCGGCGGGGTCAGGCAGGTGTCGCAGTTGCCGCAGCCTGCCGGGTCGGGGTCCTGGCCGAAGTAGGCGAGGAGCTGGGCCCGGCGGCACTGCGACGTCTCGCACATCGCCAGCATGGCGTCCAGGTGGGACTGGGCACGGCGCCGGAAGGCATCGTCGCCCTCGCCGGACTGGATCAGCTTGCGCTGCTGTATGACGTCGTTCAGGCCGTAGGCCATCCAGGCCGTCGACGGCAGACCGTCACGGCCGGCCCGGCCCGTCTCCTGGTAGTAGCCCTCGACCGACTTGGGCAGGTCGAGGTGGGCCACGAAGCGGACGTCCGGCTTGTCGATGCCCATGCCGAAGGCGATGGTCGCCACCACGACCAGGCCGTCCTCGCGCAGGAAGCGCGACTGGTGCGCCGCGCGCGTGCCCGCGTCCAGACCCGCGTGGTACGGCACCGCCTCGATGCCGTTGCGGCTGAGGAACTCGGCGGTCTTCTCCACCGAGTTGCGCGACAGGCAGTAGACGATGCCCGCGTCGCCCGGGTGCTCCTCGCGCAGGAAGCTCAGCAGCTGCTTCTTCGGGTCGGCCTTCGGCACGATCCGGTACTGGATGTTGGGCCGGTCGAAGCTCGCCACGAAGTGCCGGGCCGAGGGCATGTTCAGCCGCTCGGTGATCTCCTGGTGCGTCGCCCGCGTGGCCGTCGCCGTGAGCGCGACGCGGGGTACGTCCGGCCAGCGCTCGCCGAGCAGGGACAGGGCCAGGTAGTCGGGGCGGAAGTCGTGGCCCCACTGGGAGACGCAGTGCGCCTCGTCGATCGCGAAGAGGGAGATCTTGCCGCGCGAGAGCAGATCGAGCGTGCTCTCCAGCCGCAGCCGCTCGGGCGCCAGGTAGAGCAGGTCGAGCTCGCCGGCGAGGAACTGCGCCTCCACCACCCGCCGCTCGTCGAAGTCCAGCGTGGAGTTCACGAACCCGGCCCGCACGCCCAGCGCCCGCAGCGCGTCCACCTGGTCCTGCATGAGGGCGATCAGCGGGGAGACGACCACGCCCGTGCCGGGCCGGACCAGGGACGGGATCTGGTAGCAGAGCGACTTGCCGCCGCCGGTCGGCATGAGCACGACCGCGTCGCCGCCCGCGACGACATGGTCGATGACGGCTTCCTGCTCGCCGCGGAAGGCGCCGTAGCCGAAGACGCGGTGCAGCGCGGCCAGCGCCTCACTGGCGTCGGCCCCGAGCGGCCCGGCCGGGTCCCCGGCACCCGCACCGGCCGCAGCCCCGGCCCCGGCCCCGGCCCCGAATTCTGCCTCGATTCCCGCCCCGGCCCCGGTTCCGCTCTCCGCGTCCCGTTCCGTCATCACACCCGTCCCGCCCGTCGCGCCCATCGTTGCGTCCCCCGTTGTCGCCCCTCGACCACTGCGTCCACCATAGGCGCCCGCACCGACAGCCCCGGAGTCGTCCACAGGTCCCGCCGCACACCCGCCCGCGAGGGCACCTCACTCGCACTCACGTTCGCACCGACCGGTGGACGGCCCGCGAAAAGCGGTGGGACCCGGCTCCCGAAGGAGCCCGGGTCCCACCGGACGGACGCGGGCGTCAGCGGACGAACACGCTCGCCTGCCCCGCCAGATCCAGGAAGTACTGCGGCGCCACACCGAGCACCAGCGTGACCGCCACCCCGATCCCGATGGCCGTGATCGTCAGCGGCGACGGCACCGCCACCGTCGGGCCCTCCGGCCGGGGCTCGCTGAAGAACATCAGCACGATGACCCGGATGTAGAAGAACGCCGCGATCGCCGACGAGATCACGCCGATCACCACGAGCGGGGCCGCCCCGCCGTCCGCCGCCGCCTTGAACACGGCGAACTTCCCGGCGAACCCTGAGGTCAGCGGAATGCCGGCGAAGGCCAGCAGGAACACCGCGAACACGGCCGCCACCAGGGGCGAGCGGCGGCCGAGCCCCGCCCACTTGGACAGGTGCGTCGCCTCACCGCCCGCGTCGCGCACCAGCGTGACCACCGCGAAGGCGCCGATCGTCACGAACGAGTACGCGGCCAGGTAGAACAGCACCGACGAGACGCCGTCCGGCGTGGTCGCGATGACACCCGCGAGGATGAACCCGGCGTGCGCGATCGACGAGTACGCCAGCAGCCGCTTGATGTCGGTCTGCGTGATCGCGACGATCGCACCGCCCAGCATCGTGACGATCGCCACCGCCCACATCACCGGCCGCCAGTCCCAGCGCAGCCCCGGCAGGACGACGTACAGCAGGCGCAGCAGCGCGCCGAACGCGGCCACCTTCGTCGCCGCCGCCATGAAGCCGGTCACCGGGGTGGGCGCGCCCTGGTACACGTCCGGCGTCCACATGTGGAACGGCACCGCGCCCACCTTGAACAGCAGGCCCATCAGCAGCAGCGCGGCGCCGACCAGCAGCAGCGCGTCGTTGCCCATGGTGCCGGCGAGCGCCGGGTTGACGTCCTGCACAGTGCCCTCGACGACCTGCGCGATCGTGGCGTACGACATCGAGCCCGCGTAGCCGTAGAGGAGCGCGATGCCGAACAGCGTGAACGCGGAGGCGAACGCGCCGAGCAGGAAGTACTTGACCGCCGCCTCCTGCGACATCAGCCGCTTCCGGCGGGCCAGCGCGCACAGCAGGTACAGCGGGAGGGAGAAGACCTCCAGCGCGACGAACAGCGTCAGCAGGTCGTTGGCCGCCGGGAAGACCAGCATGCCGGCGACGGCGAACAGCAGCAGCGGGAACACCTCGGTGGTGGTGAACCCGGCCTTGACCGCGGCCTTCTCGCTGTCGCTGCCCGGCACGGACGCGGCCTGCGCGGCGAAGGAGTCGACGCGGTTGCCGTGCGCCGCCGGGTCCAGGCGCCGCTCGGCGAAGGTGAACAGGCCGACCAGGCCCGCCAGCAGGATCGTGCCCTGCAGGAACAGGGCCGGTCCGTCCACGGCGAGCGCGCCCATCGCCGCGACGCGCGCCTTGGTCGTGCCGAACCCGTCCGCCGCGAGCGCCACGACCGCGGCGAAAGCGGCGGCGAGCGCCACGACGGACACGAACATCTGGACGTGGTAGCGCGTTCTGCGCGGAACGAGCGCCTCGACGAGGATCCCGACGATCGCCGCGCCGACGACGATCAGGACGGGCGCCAGCTGCCCGTACTCGAACTTCGGCGCGTCGATCTTGGTGATCGGTTCGGCCGCGGTTGTCCACAGGCTGTGGACGGCTGATGCGCTCACTTGGCCGCCTCCACCTCGGGCTGGGGGTCCTTCTTCTGTACGTCGGACATGGTGTGCTCGACCGCCGGGTTGACGATGTCCGTGACGGGCTTCGGGTAGACGCCCAGGAAGATCAGCAGGACGACCAGCGGGGCGACGACCACGAGCTCCCGGACCTTGAGGTCCGCCATCGCACCGACCTCGGGTCTCACCGGGCCCGTCATCGTCCGCTGGTACAGGACGAGCGTGTAGAGCGCGGCGAGGACGATGCCGAACGTGGCGATGATGCCGATGACCGGGTAGCGCGTGAACGTGCCGACCAGGACCAGGAACTCGCTGACGAACGGCGCCAGGCCCGGCAGGGACAGGGTGGCGAGGCTGCCGATCAGGAACGTGCCGGCGAGCACCGGGGCGACCTTCTGCACCCCGCCGTAGTCGGCGATGAGCCGGGAGCCGCGCCGCGAGATCAGGAAGCCGGCGATCAGCATCAGCACGGCCGTCGAGATGCCGTGGTTGACCATGTAGAGCGTCGCCCCGGACTGGCCCTGGCTGGTCATCGCGAAGATGCCCATGATGATGAAGCCGAAGTGGGAGATCGACGCGTAGGCCACCAGCCGCTTGATGTCCCGCTGGCCGACCGCGAGCAACGCCCCGTAGATGATGCTGATCAGCGCCAGGACGAGGATCACGGGCGTCGCCCACTTGCTGGCCTCCGGGAAGAGCTGGAGGCAGAAGCGGAGCATCGCGAAGGTGCCGACCTTGTCGACGACCGCCGTGATGAGGACCGCGACCGGAGCCGTCGACTCCTGCATCGCGTTGGGCAGCCAGGTGTGCAGCGGCCACAGCGGCGCCTTCACCGCGAAGGCGAGGAAGAAGCCCAGGAACAGCCAGCGCTCGGTGTTCGTCGCCATGTCCAGCGAGCCGTCGGCCCGGGCCGCGGCGATCTCCTGGAGCGAGAAGTTCCCGGCGACGACGTACAGGCCGATCACCGCGGCCAGCATGATCAGACCGCCGGCCAGGTTGTAGAGGAGGAACTTCACCGCCGCGTAGGACCGCTGGGTCGCCGCAGCCTTCTCACCGTGCTCGTGGGCACGGTCCCCGAAGCCGCCGATGAGGAAGTACATCGGGATCAGCATGGCTTCGAAGAAGATGTAGAAGAGGAAGACGTCGGTGGCCTCGAAGGAGAGGATCACCATCGCCTCGACGGCCAGGATCAGGGCGAAGAAGCCCTGCGTCGGCCGCCACCGGCTGCTGCCGGTCTCCAGGGGGTCGGCGTCGTGCCAGCCCGCGAGGATGATGAACGGGATCAGCAGGGCCGTGAGCCCGATCAGCGCCACGCCGATGCCGTCCACGCCCAGTTCGTAGCGGACGCCGAAGTCGGCGATCCAGGCGTGGGACTCGGTGAGCTGGTAGCGGTCGCCGCCCGGGTCGAAGCGGACCAGGACGACGATCGCGAGGACGAGCGTGGCGAGCGAGAAGAGCAGCGCCAGCCACTTGGCGGCGGTGCGCTTCGCGGCGGGGACGGCGGCCGTGGCGATCGCCCCGACGGCCGGGAGCGCCGCTGTCGCTGTCAGCAGGGGAAAGGACATCGGAATCAGACCGCCCTCATCAGCAGGGTCGCGGCGACGATGAGCGCCGCGCCGCCGAACATCGAGACCGCGTAGGAGCGGGCGAAGCCGTTCTGCAGCCTGCGCATCCGCCCGGACAGGCCGCCGACCGAGGCCGCCGTGCCGTTGACGACGCCGTCGACCAGGGTGTGGTCGACGTACACCAGGGACCGCGTGAGGTGCTCGCCGCCGCGGACCAGGACGACGTGGTTGAAGTCGTCCTGGAGCAGGTCGCGGCGGGCGGCCCGGGTGAGCAGCGAGCCGCGCGGGGCGACCGCCGGGACCGGGCGGCGGCCGTACTGCGCCCAGGCGACGGCCACACCGATGACCATGCACGCCACGGTCGCGCCGGTGACCACGCCCGCGCTGATCGGCGGATGGCCGTGGCTGTGGCCGGTGACGGGCTCCAGCCAGTGCAGGAAGCGGTCGCCGATGCTGAACAGCGCGCCGCCCGCCACCGATCCGACGGCCAGCACGATCATCGGGATCGTCATGACCTTGGGCGACTCGTGCGGGTGCGGCGGGCCCGCCGCGGCAGCGGCATGTCCGGATTCAGCCGCGCCGCGCGTCTGGGCGGCGGGCTCCACGTCCGGCTGCGCCGGGGACGGCGTCGGGGCGTCGCGCCAGCGCTCCTCGCCGAAGAACGTCATCAGCATCACGCGCGTCATGTAGTACGCGGTGATGGCCGCGCCGAGCAGGGCGCAGGCGCCGAGGATCCAGCCCTCGGTGCCGCCCTTGGCGAACGCCGACTCGATGATCTTGTCCTTGGAGAAGAAGCCGGACAGGCCCGGGAAGCCGATGATCGCGAGGTAGCCGAGACCGAAGGTGACGAAGGTGACCGGCATGTACGTGCGCAGGCCGCCGTACCTGCGCATGTCCACCTCGTCGTTCATGCCGTGCATGACCGAGCCGGCGCCGAGGAACAGCCCGGCCTTGAAGAAGCCGTGCGTCACCAGGTGCATGATCGCGAAGACGTAGCCGATGGGGCCGAGGCCCGCGGCGAGGACCATGTAGCCGATCTGCGACATGGTCGAGCCGGCCAGGGCCTTCTTGATGTCGTCCTTCGCGCAACCGACGATCGCACCGAACAGGAGCGTGACCGCGCCGACGATCGTGACGACCAGCTGCGCGTCCGGGGCGCCGTTGAAGACGGCGGCGGAACGGACGATCAGGTAGACGCCCGCCGTCACCATCGTCGCGGCGTGGATGAGGGCCGAGACCGGGGTGGGGCCCTCCATCGCGTCCCCGAGCCAGGACTGCAGCGGCACCTGGGCGGACTTGCCGCAGGCCGCGAGCAGCAGCATCAGGGCGATGGCGGTGAGCTTGCCCTCGCCCGCCTCACCGGCGAGTCCCGGCTCGGTGAGGCTGCCGAGCACCGGCCCGAAGGCGAACGTGCCGAACCACAGGAACATCAGCATGATCGCGATGGACAGGCCCATGTCGCCGACGCGGTTGACCAGGAAGGCCTTCTTCGCGGCCGTGGCGGCGCTGGGCTTGTGCTGCCAGAAGCCGATCAGCAGGTAGGAGGCGAGACCGACGCCCTCCCAGCCCAGGTACAGCAGCAGGTAGTTGTCGGCGAGGACGAGGATCAGCATCGCCGCGAGGAACAGGTTCAGATAGCCGAAGAAGCGGCGGCGCCGCTCGTCGTGCTCCATGTACCCGACGGAGTACATGTGGATCAGCGATCCGACGCCCGTGATCAGCAGCACGAACGTCATGGACAGCTGGTCGAGCTGGAAGGCGACGTCCGCCTGGAAGCCCTCGACGGGGACCCAGCTGAACAGGCGCTGGGTCATCAGGCGGCTCTCGGCGTCCCGGCCGAGCATGTCGGTGAACAGCACCAGGCCGAGCACGAAGGAGGCGGCCGCGAGCACGGTGCCGAGCCAGTGGCCGACGGCGTCCAGCCGGCGTCCGCCGCACAGCAGGACCGCCGCTCCGAGCAGGGGCGCCGCGATCAGCAGCGCAATCAGGTTCTCCACGATTCTCCCGACCCCTTACAGCTTCATCAGGCTGGCGTCGTCGACCGAGGCCGAGTGGCGGGCACGGAACAGGGACACGATGATCGCGAGCCCGACGACGACCTCCGCGGCGGCGACGACCATCGTGAAGAAGGCGATGATCTGGCCGTCGAGGTTGCCGTGCATCCGGGAGAAGGCGACGAACGCGAGGTTGCAGGCGTTGAGCATGAGCTCGATGCACATGAACACCACGATCGCGTTGCGCCTGATCAGCACGCCGGTGGCGCCGATCGTGAACAGCAGGGCCGCGAGATAGAGGTAGTTGACCGGGTTCACTTCGACGCCTCCTCGGGCCGCTTGAACGTGGCCGGCTCGACGGCCTTGCGCTCCAGGCGCTCCTCGGCACGCTGCTCCAGGGCCCGCAGATCGTTGAGCGCCTCCTGCGAGACGTCGCGGACCTGGCCCCGCTCGCGCAGCGTCTTGCTGACGGTGAGCTCGGAGGGGGTGCCGTCGGGCAGCAGGCCCGCGATGTCGACCGCGTTGTGCCGGGCGTACACACCGGGCGCCGGCAGCGGCGGCAGGTACGTGCCCTCGCGGACGCGCTCCTCGGCGAGCTCCCGCTGCGTCTTGGCGCGCTCCGTGCGCTCGCGGTGGGTGAGCACCATGGCGCCGACGGCGGCCGTGATGAGCAGGGCGCCGGTGATCTCGAACGCGAAGACGTAGCGGGTGAACAGCAGGGCGGCGATGCCCTCCACGTTGCCCCCGGCGTTCGCCTGGCCGATGCCGTTGAACTCCGTCAGGGAGGCGTTGCCGATCCCGGCGATCAGCAGGATGCCGAAGCCGAGCCCGCACAGCAGGGCCAGCCAGCGCTGGCCCTTGATGGTCTCCTTCAGGGAGTCCGCCGCGGTGACGCCGACCAGCATCACCACGAACAGGAACAGCATCATGATCGCGCCCGTGTAGACGACGATCTGGACGACGCCCAGGAAGTAGGCTCCGTTCGCGAGGTAGAACACCGCGAGGACGATCATGGTCCCGGCGAGGCAGAGCGCGCTGTGCACGGCCCTCTTCATGAGGATGGTGCCCAGGGCCCCGAGCACCGCGACGGTGCCCAGGATCCAGAACTGGACGGCCTCTCCGGTGGAGGTGGTGTAGGCGGCGAGCTGGGCGGTCATCGGCGGATCACCTTCTCGGATGCCGGCTCGTCCGGACCGAAGGTCGAGTCGGCCTCCTGCACGACCTCGCCCTTGGACGCGGCGACCTGGCGCTCCGTACCGGGCGCGGCCTCGGTGACCAGGCCCCGGTAGTAGTCCTGTTCGTCCGTGCCGGGGTAGATGGCGTGGGGGGTGTCGACCATGCCCTCCTCCAGACCGGCGAGCAGCTGCTCCTTGGTGTAGATGAGGTTGGCGCGGCTGGAGTCGGCCAGCTCGAACTCGTTGGTCATCGTCAGCGCGCGCGTGGGGCAGGCCTCGATGCACAGGCCGCACAGGATGCAGCGGGCGTAGTTGATCTGGTAGACGCGGCCGTACCGCTCGCCCGGGGAGTAGCGCTCCTCCTCCGTGTTGTCCGCGCCCTCCACGTAGATGGCGTCGGCGGGGCAGGCCCAGGCGCACAGCTCGCAGCCGACGCACTTCTCCAGGCCGTCGGGGTGGCGGTTGAGCTGGTGCCGTCCGTGGAAGCGGGGAGCCGTGGTCTTCGGCTGCTCCGGGTACTGCTCGGTCAGCCGCTTCTTGAACATGGCCTTGAAGGTCACGCCGAAGCCGGCCACCGGGTTCATGAACCCGGGCTTGGTGTCCCTGGGTTCCTCTGCCTTCGAGCGCTCGAGTTCCTCAGCCATCGGACGCCTCCTTTCCCTCCGCAGATCCGCCCGCAGATCCGTCACTGTGAGTATCGGGTCCGCCACTGACAACGAGCTCCCGCTCGGTGCGCGAGCGCCGTCGCGGGACCGGCGGAAGTTCCTGTCCGGGCAGGGGCGGTACGGGGAACCCGCCCGCCATCGGGTCGAAGGCGGCCGGCGCCTCGGCGGGCGGTTCGGCCTTCTTCGCCTTCTCGCGGAACACGTCGGCGACGAAGGAGAGCAGCAGCAGGGCGAGCACGCCGCCGACGACGTAGAGGGCGATGTCGGCGAAGTCGTAGCCCTCGTTGCGCAGGGCCCGGACGCTGGCGACGAGCATCAGCCACACCAGCGAGACCGGGATGAGGACCTTCCAGCCGAGCTTCATCAGCTGGTCGTAGCGGACGCGCGGGAGGGTGCCGCGGATCCAGATGAACATGAACAGCAGCAGCTGCACCTTGACGGTGAACCACAGCAGCGGCCACCAGCCGTGGTTGGCGCCCTCCCAGAAGGTGCTGATCGGCCACGGGGCCCGCCAGCCGCCGAGGAAGAGCGTGGTCGCGACGGCCGAGACGGTCACCATGTTGACGTACTCCGCGAGCATGAACATCGCGAACTTGATCGAGGAGTACTCGGTGTTGAAGCCGCCGACCAGGTCGCCCTCGGACTCCGGCATGTCGAACGGGGCGCGGTTGGTCTCGCCGACCATCGTGACGATGTAGAGGATGAAGGACACCGGCAGCAGCACGACGTACCAGCGGTCGGTCTGCCCCTCGACGATCGTCGACGTCGACATCGACCCGGAGTAGAGGAACACGGAGGCGAAGGCGGCGCCCATCGCGATCTCGTAGGAGATCATCTGCGCGCAGGAGCGCAGGCCGCCCAGCAGCGGGTAGGTCGAGCCGGAGCTCCAGCCCGCCAGCACGATGCCGTAGATGCCGATCGAGGCGACCGCGAGGATGTAGAGCATCGCGATCGGCAGGTCGGTGAGCTGCATCGTGGTGCGCTGGCCGAAGATCGAGATCTCGTTGCCGGCCGGCCCGAAGGGGATCACCGCGATCGCCATGAAGGCCGGGATGGCCGCGACGATCGGCGCGAGGACGTACACCACCTTGTCCGCGCGCTTGACGACCACGTCCTCCTTCAGCATCAGCTTGATGCCGTCGGCGAGCGACTGGAGCATGCCCCAGGGGCCGTGCCGGTTCGGGCCGATGCGCAGCTGCATCCAGGCGACGACCTTGCGCTCCATCACGATGGAGACCAGCACGGTCACCATGAGGAAGGCGAAGCAGAACACCGCCTTGACGACGACCAGCCACCACGGGTCGTGGCCGAACATCGAGAGGTCTTCAGCGGCGAGGTACGGGCTCATGCCTCCACCTCCTTGGGGGCCTCGCCGGCGAGGGTCGCCGGGCCGATGCGGACGAGGGAGCCGGGCCGCGCCCCGGTGTCGGAGGCGACGCCGCCGCCGGTGGAGTTCAGCGGGAGCCAGACCACCCGGTCGGGCATCTCGGTGATCCGCAGCGGGAGTTCGACGGATCCCTGCGGGCCGGTCACCGCGAGGAGGTCGCCCTCCTCGACGCCCGCCTCGGCGGCCGTCGCGGGCGACACGCGCGCGTGGGCGGCGTGCCGGGTGCCCGCCAGCGCCTCGTCGCCCTGCTGCAGGACGCCCTGGTCGAGCAGCAGCCGGTGCCCGGCGAGCACGGCCTCCCCGGCGGCGGGCCGGGGCAGGGCGGCCGCCGTCTCCAGGGGCTCGGTGGCCCCCGGGCCGTGCCAGGCGCCGAGCCGGTCGATCTCCGCGCGCACGGTGCGCAGGTCCGGCAGTCCCAGGTGGACGTCCATGGCGTCGGCGAGCATCTGCAGCACGCGCGCGTCGCCGGGCGCCGGGCGGCGGCTCGTCTGGTCGGGCTTGAGGGCGGCCTCGAAGAAGCGCACCCGGCCTTCCCAGTTGAGGAAGGTGCCGGCCTTCTCGGCGACCGCGGCGACGGGCAGCACCACGTCGGCCTTCCGCGAGACCTCGCTGGGCCGCAGCTCCAGCGAGACCAGGAAGCCGACCTCGTCGAGCGCGGCACGCGCGCGTGCCGGGTCGGGCAGGTCGGCGATCTCCACGCCCGCCACCAGCAGGGCCTGGAGGGCGCCGGTCGCGGCGGCCTCCACGATCTGGCCGGTGTCGCGGCCGTAGCGGTGCGGCAGGGCGGCGACGCCCCAGACGGCGGCGACCTCGTCCCGCGCGCGGGGGTCGATGGCCGGACGCCCGCCCGGCAGCAGCGACGGCAGCGCTCCCACCTCGACGGCTCCGCGCTCTCCGGCCCGGCGCGGGATCCACACCAGGCGTGCGCCGGTCGCGGCGGCGGTGCGGACGGCGGCGGTGAGCCCGCCGGCCACGGCGGCCAGCCGCTCGCCGACCGCGATGACCGCGCCCTCGGCGCGCAGCGCCTCGGCGGCTGTGGCGCCGTCGCCCTCCAGTCCGGCACCGCTCGCGAGCGCGTCCAGCCACTCGGTCTCGGTGCCGGGCGCGGCGGGCAGCAGCGTGCCGCCGGCCTTCTCCAGGCCGCGGGTGGCGTGCGTGGCGAGCGAGAAGGTCCGCTGCCCGTGCTTGCGCCAGGCCTTGCGCAGCCGCAGGAAGACGCCGGGCGCCTCCTCCTCCGCCTCGAACCCGACCAGCAGCACGGCCGGCGCCTTCTCCAGCGCGGTGTAGGTGACACCGCTGCCGTCGAGGTCCCGGCCGCGCCCGGCGATCCGGGCGGCGAGGAAGTCGGCCTCCTCGCCACTGTGCACGCGCGCGCGGAAGTCGATGTCGTTGGTGTCGAGCGCCACCCGCGCGAACTTGCTGTACGCGTAGGCGTCCTCGACGGTGAGGCGGCCGCCGGTCAGCACGCCGGTGCGGCCCCGCGAGGCCAGCAGGCCCTGCGCCGCGATCTGCAGCGCCTCGGGCCAGGAGGCGGGCTCCAGCTCGCCCTCCGCGTTGCGCACCAGCGGCGTGTCAAGCCGGTCGCGCTGCTGTGCGTACCGGAAGGCGAACCGCCCCTTGTCGCAGATCCACTCCTCGTTGACCTCGGGGTCCTCGGCGGCGAGCCGCCGCATGACCTTGCCGCGCCGGTGGTCGGTGCGCGTGGCGCAGCCGCCGGAGCAGTGCTCGCACACCGACGGGGAGGAGACGAGGTCGAACGGGCGGGAGCGGAACCGGTAGGCCGCCGAGGTCAGCGCCCCGACCGGGCAGATCTGGATGGTGTTGCCGGAGAAGTACGACTCGAACGGGTCGCCCTCGCCGGTGCCGACCTGCTGCAGCGCGCCCCGCTCGATCAGCTCGATCATCGGGTCGCCCGCGACCTGGTTGGAGAACCGGGTGCAGCGGGCGCACAGCACGCACCGCTCGCGGTCGAGCAGCACCTGCGTGGAGATCGGGACGGGCTTCTCGTAGGTCCGCTTGCGGCCGTCGAAGCGGGACTCGGCGTCGCCGTGCGACATGGCCTGGTTCTGCAGCGGGCACTCGCCGCCCTTGTCGCAGACCGGGCAGTCCAGCGGGTGGTTGATGAGCAGCAGCTCCATCACACCCTTCTGGGCCTTCTCCGCGACCGGCGAGGTGAGGTGGGTCTTGACGACCATCCCGTCGGTGCAGGTGATGGTGCAGGACGCCATGGGCTTGCGCTGGCCCTCGACCTCGACGATGCACTGGCGGCAGGCGCCGGCCGGGTCGAGGAGGGGGTGGTCGCAGAACCGGGGGATCTCGATGCCCAGTTGCTCGGCGGCCCGGATGACCAGGGTGCCCTTGGGCACGCTGATCTCGGCGCCGTCGATCGTCAGCGACACGAGGTCCTCCGGCGGGACCGCCGCTGCTCCCCCGCCGGAGGGAGAGCTGGTGGTCACGGTCATGCGTTCACCTCCGTGCGGTCGGCCCAGGCCGTCGACCTGGCCGGGTCGAAGGGGCAGCCCCGGCCCGTGATGTGCTGCTCGTACTCCTCGCGGAAGTACGTGAGCGAGGAGAAGATGGGCGAGGCGGCGCCGTCGCCGAGGGCGCAGAAGGACTTGCCGTTGATGTTGTCGGCGATGTCGTTCAGCTTGTCGAGGTCGGACATCCGTCCCTTGCCGGCCTCGATGTCGCGCAGCAGCTGCACGAGCCAGTAGGTGCCCTCGCGGCAGGGCGTGCACTTGCCGCAGGACTCGTGGGCGTAGAACTCGGTCCAGCGGGTGACGGCGCGGACCACGCAGGTCGTCTCGTCGAAGCACTGGAGCGCCTTGGTGCCGAGCATGGAACCGGCGGCACCCACTCCCTCGTAGTCCAGGGGGACGTCGAGGTGCTCGTCGGTGAACATCGGGGTCGAGGAGCCGCCCGGCGTCCAGAACTTCAGGCGGTGCCCGGGGCGCATGCCGCCGCTCATCTCCAGCAGCTGGCGGAGCGTGATCCCGAGCGGGGCCTCGTACTGGCCGGGGCTGGCGACGTGGCCGGACAGGGAGTAGAGCGTGAAGCCGGGTGACTTCTCGCTGCCCATCGACCGGAACCACTCCTTGCCCCGCTGCATGATCGCGGGAACCGACGCGATGGACTCGACGTTGTTCACCACGGTCGGGCACGCGTAGAGGCCCGCGACGGCGGGGAAGGGGGGACGCAGCCGCGGCTGGCCGCGGCGGCCTTCGAGCGAGTCGAGCAGCGCGGTCTCCTCACCGCAGATGTACGCGCCCGCGCCCGCGTGCACGGTGATGTCGAGGTTCAGTCCGCTGCCGAGGATGTTCTCTCCGAGGAAGCCCGCCTCGTGGGCCTCGCGCACGGCGGAGTGCAACCGCCGCAGGACGGGGACGACTTCACCCCGCAGGTAGATGAAGGCGTGCGACGACCGGATGGCCCAGCACGCGATGATCATGCCCTCGATGAGGCTGTGCGGGTTCGCGAGGAGGAGCGGGATGTCCTTGCACGTCCCCGGCTCCGACTCGTCGGCGTTGACGACGAGGTAGTGCGGCTTGCCGTCCCCCTGCGGAATGAACTGCCACTTCATCCCGGTGGGGAAGCCCGCTCCGCCGCGTCCGCGCAGACCGGAGTCCTTGACGTAGGCGATCACCTCGTCCGGTGACAGGGCGAGCGCCTTGCGGAGCCCTTCGTAGCCGTCGTGCCGGCGGTACACGTCGAGCGTCCAGGACCTGTCCTGGTCCCAGAAGGCCGACAGCACCGGTGCGAGCAGCTTCTCGGGGCTCGTGTCCTTCAGCTCGGGTGCCAAGGTCATCACTCCCCCTCCTCGGCGGTGGGCCCGGCCGAATCGGCGGGGCGGGGCGAAGCCCCTCCATCAGGGGTGGCGGGGGGCGACGGGTGGGCGGGGTCGGAGGCCGATGTGTCCTGTGGCGCGTCGTGGGAGCTCAGGTGCTCCGTCGGTGACGGCTCGTGCGGTGCGCCGGTGCGGGCCGCCTCACCGCGCGGGTGCACCACGCGTGCGGGAGCGCTCTCCCCCTTGGCGAGCTTCAGTCCGACCAGCGAGGCGGGCCCCGCGCTGCCGCCGGACTCGACGGCCCCGTCCCGCTCGTCGGGGAAGCCGGCCAGGATGCGGGCGGTGTCCTTGAAGGTGCACAGCGGCGCCCCGCGCGTGGGCGTCACCGGCCGGCCCGCGCGCAGGTCGTCGACCAGGCGCTTGGCGCTGTCCGGGGTCTGGTTGTCGAAGAACTCCCAGTTGACCATCACGACCGGTGCGAAGTCGCAGGCCGCGTTGCACTCGATGTGCTCCAGGGTGACCTTGCCGTCGCCGGTGGTCTCGCCGTTGCCGACGCCCAGGTGCTCCTGCAGCTCCTCGAAGATCGCGTCGCCGCCCATCACCGCGCACAGCGTGTTGGTGCAGACGCCCACCTGGTAGTCGCCGCTCGGCCTGCGCCGGTACATCGTGTAGAAGGTGGCGACGGCGGTGACCTCGGCCGTGGTCAGGCCGAGGACGTCCGCGCAGAACCGCATGCCGGTGCGCGTGACGTGCCCCTCCTCGGACTGCACGAGGTGCAGCAGCGGCAGGAGGGCGGACCGGGAGTCCGGGTAGCGGGCGATGATCTCGCGCGCGTCGGTCTCCAGGCGGGCCCGGACGTCGTCCGGGTAGGCGGGTGCGGGCAGTTCGGGCATGCCCAGGCTGACGCCCCGCTCGGAGGAAGAGGTGGTCACCGGTCGACGCCTCCCATCACGGGGTCGATGGACGCGACGGCGACGATGACGTCGGCGACCTGGCCGCCCTCGCACATCGCCGCCATCGCCTGCAGGTTGGTGAAGGACGGGTCGCGGAAGTGGACCCGGTAGGGGCGGGTGCCGCCGTCGGAGACGACGTGCACCCCGAGTTCGCCCTTGGGCGACTCGACCGCCGCGTAGACCTGGCCAGGCGGGACCCGGAAGCCCTCGGTGACCAGCTTGAAGTGGTGGATCAGGGCCTCCATGGAGGTGCCCATGATCTTCTTGATGTGGTCGAGGGAGTTGCCGAGCCCGTCGGGCCCCAGGGCGAGCTGGGCGGGCCAGGCGATCTTCTTGTCGGCGACCATGACCGGGCCGGGCTGGAGCCGGTCCAGGCACTGCTCGACGATCCTGAGCGACTGGCGCATCTCCTCCAGCCGGATCAGGAAGCGGCCGTAGGAGTCGCAGGTGTCGGCGGTGGGGATCTCGAAGTCGTACGTCTCGTAGCCGCAGTACGGCTGGGCCTTGCGCAGGTCGTGCGGCAGGCCGGTGGAGCGCAGGATCGGTCCCGTCGCGCCGAGGGCCATGCAGCCGGCCAGGTCGAGGTAGCCGACGTCCTGCATACGGGCCTTGAAGATGGGGTTCCCGGTGGCGAGCTTGTCGTACTCCGGGAGGTTCTTCTTCATCTTCTTCACGAACTCGCGGATCCGGTCCACCGCGCCGGGCGGCAGGTCCTGGGCGAGGCCGCCGGGGCGGATGTACGCGTGGTTCATCCGCAGGCCGGTGATCAGCTCGTAGATGTCGAGAATGAGTTCACGATCACGGAACCCGTAGATCATGATCGTGGTGGCGCCCAGCTCCATGCCGCCGGTGGCGATGCACACCAGGTGCGAGGAGAGCCGGTTCAGCTCCATCAGGAGCACGCGGATGATCGAGGCGCGGTCCGGGATCTGGTCCTCGATGCCGAGGAGCTTCTCGACGCCGAGGCAGTACGCCGTCTCGTTGAAGAACGGCGTGAGGTAGTCCATGCGCGTCACGAAGGTGGTGCCCTGCGTCCACGTGCGGTACTCGAGGTTCTTCTCGATGCCGGTGTGCAGGTAACCGATTCCGCAGCGGGCCTCGGCGACCGTCTCGCCCTCGATCTCCAGGATCAGGCGGAGCACGCCGTGCGTGGACGGGTGTTGCGGGCCCATGTTGACGACGATGCGCTCGTCGTCGGCGCGGGCGGCGGACTGGACGACCTCGTCCCAGTCGCCACCGGTGACGGTGTAGACGGTGCCCTCGGTGGTCTCCCGGGGGGAGGCCACCGAGGAGGCGGTCCCGGAGGGACTCGATGAGGGGTGGTGGCCGGGCGACGGGTTGGGAGTGCTCATGAGTAGGACCTCCGCTGGTCCGGAGCCGGGATCTGGGCGCCCTTGTACTCGACGGGGATGCCGCCGAGGGGGTAGTCCTTGCGCTGCGGGAAGCCCTGCCAGTCGTCCGGCATCATGATCCGCGTCAGGGCCGGGTGGCCGTCGAAGACGATGCCGAAGAAGTCGTACGTCTCGCGCTCGTGCCAGTCGTTCGTCGGATAGACCGAGAACAGCGACGGGATGTGCGGGTCGCTGTCGGGGGCGCTGACCTCCAGCCGGATCACCCGGTTGTGGGTGATCGAGCGCAGGTGGTAGACGGCGTGCAGCTCTCGGCCCTTGTCGTTCGGGTAGTGGACGCCGCTGACGCCGGTGCACAGCTCGAAGCGCAGGGCCGGGTCGTCGCGCAGGGTGCGGGCGACGAGGACCAGGTGCTCGCGCTCGATGTGGAAGGTCAGCTCGTCGCGGTCGACGACCGTCCTCTCGATGGCGTTCTGGGGCGGCAGGCCCTGTTCCTCCAGGGCGCCCTCCAGCTCGTCGGCGACCTCGTCGAACCAGCCGCCGTAGGGGCGGGCCGCCGGTCCCGGGAGGCGGACCGAGCGGACCAGGCCGCCGTAACCGGAGGTGTCGCCGCCGTTGTTGGCGCCGAACATGCCGCGCTGGACGCGGATCTCCTCGCCGCCCTGGCCGCGCTGGCCCGGGAGGTTCTCCGCGGAGAGCTCCTTCTCGGGGTTGACCCCGTCGCCGTTCGCGTCGCTCATCGCAGCAGCCCCTTCATCTCGATCGTGGGCAGGGCCTTGAGCGCCGCCTCCTCCGCCTCGCGGGCCGCCTCCTCGGCGTTCACGCCGAGCTTGGAGGACTGGATCTTCTGGTGGAGCTTGAGGATGGCGTCCATCAGCATCTCCGGCCGCGGCGGGCAGCCGGGCAGGTAGATGTCGACCGGCACGATGTGGTCGACGCCCTGGACGATCGCGTAGTTGTTGAACATGCCGCCGGAGGAGGCGCAAACCCCCATGGAGATCACCCACTTGGGGTTCGGCATCTGGTCGTAGACCTGCCGGAGCACCGGCGCCATCTTCTGGCTGACCCGGCCGGCGACGATCATCAGGTCCGCCTGGCGCGGCGAGCCACGGAAGACCTCCATGCCGAAGCGCGCCAGGTCGTAGCGGCCGGCGCCGGTGGTCATCATCTCGATGGCACAGCAGGCGAGGCCGAACGTGGCGGGAAAGACGGACGACTTGCGCACCCAGCCCGCGGCCTGCTCGACGGTGGTCAGCAGGAAGCCGCTCGGCAGCTTTTCTTCGAGTCCCATGACGTGTGGCCCCTCAGTCCCATTCCAGGCCGCCGCGCCGCCATACGTACGCGTACGCGACGAAGACGGTGAGCACGAAGAGCAGCATCTCCACGAGCCCGAAGATCCCCAGGGCGTCGAAGGTGACGGCCCAGGGGTAGAGGAAGACGATCTCGATATCGAAGATGATGAAGAGCATCGCCGTCAGGTAGTACTTGATAGGGAAGCGCCCGCCGCCGGCCGGCGTGGGGGTCGGCTCGATACCGCACTCGTAGGCCTCGAGCTTGGCCCGGTTGTACCGCTTTGGTCCGATCAACGTGGCCATGACCACGGAGAAGATCGCAAAGCCTGCCCCGAGGGCTCCCAGTACGAGGATGGGCGCATAAGCGTTCACCGCTCCTCGCTCCTCTCAGTCGGCACTGACTGCTGGCGGTGTGCATCGGACTCACGTCCGCCCCACCCGTCCCCTGAACCCCGCCCGCCCCGGCGGAGATCGGGAACATGTGAAGCAGGTCACAAGCCCAACCGCGTGCATCCTATGCCCGACGCTCTGTGATCTGCGACACGGGGTATGGCACAAGCTTTGTGATCTCTGCCACCTGGCGATCGATCATGAAGTCGGATGAGCGGTGATCTTCACACGCGAAGCGTCCGAGTGATCACCAGAGGTGACATTTCGACTCGTCGCCGCAGGCCGGAGGGGGCGTCTCCATATCAAGATGGTTCACGTGCATGCAAATTCGCGTGCCCGTCGATCTCTTGATAGAGGCGCGTTCACACATCAGGGGACATGGAGGGCGCGGTGTGGACGCGTGCGTTCGTTCACGATCTCCGTGCGGACGCGATCCGGCCGCGACCCACCCGCCCGGACGCGACCGCCGGGGCGATCGTTCCGTGACCTCCGCCACATCGATGAGAGGTTCATGAGAACGGGGCTTGGCCAATCAATCCAACCAGTGGTAGGCGCTGGGCAATTCGGGCGTATTGATCGAACACCGTGATCACAGGCGGGTCACGGGGCGTCCGCAATGTCCGTTACGGCGTCAATAAAGGCCCTCGTTCGGGGTTTTTGACGGTCCGTTTGAGCAACTGTGGCGCAGCACACGTTTCTTGAAGATATGAAGGAGCCCCTGGTACCGGTTGTTCCCATGTCCCACACCGCTCACATACGCAGCCACCGGAAGCCCCGCCGCAGCGCGACCTCTTCGATCGCCCTGCGCGCCGGAGTCGCCGGTGGTGTTCTCAGCATGGCGGCGGCGGGTGCGTCGGCCTCGGCTAGTGCCGCCGAGCCGGCGACGCAGACCATCGAACTGCCCACCCTGACGGCCGACCTGTCCGCTCAGGTCGCCCAGTCCGCCGCCGCCACCCAGCAGGCGGCCGCGAACTACGAACTGCGCGCCGAGCGTGACGCCGCCGCCGCCGAGGCCGCCGCCGAGGCCGAGAAGGACCTCGCCGAGGCCAAGAAGAAGGCGGAGGCCAGGAAGAAGGCCGCGGAGGCCGCCCGCAAGGCCGCCGCCGAGCGCGCCGACCGCAGCACCGAGCGCGCCACCCTGTCCGCGTCCACGTCCGCCTCGGCATCCGTCTCGGCGCCCTCCGGCGGCAGCGTCGCGACGGTCATCGCCTTCCTCAAGGCGCAGGTCGGCGACGCCTACGTCCTCGGCGCCACCGGTCCCAACGCCTGGGACTGCTCCTCCCTGGTGCAGGCCGCGTACAAGCAGGTGGGTGTGGACCTGCCGCGCGTCTCCCAGGACCAGTCGATGGCCGGCACGGACGTCCCGCTGTCCAGCGTCCAGGTGGGCGACATCCTGTACTGGGGCGGCAAGGGCTCCGCGTACCACGTGGGTGTCTACATCGGGAACGGCCAGTACCTGGACGCGGCCAACCCCTCCAAGGGCGTCGTCATCCAGGACCTGTCGGGCTACCCCGCGGACGGCGCGGTGCGCGTCCTCTGATCTCACGCACTCCGGGCCGGGAGGGCCGCTGCCGCTCGTCGGCAACGGCCCTCCCGGCCTGTCGGTGAACCCCGGACCCGTCCGTACGGCCCTCCAGGACGCCTCGGAGCGCCTGTTGCGCCCCGCGGGTGTCCGGCGACCCCGGCCCCGTCCCCGCGGCCCTCCCGGGCCCCTCAGAGGCTCCCGCGTCCGCTGCCGGCGCGGCTCGCCCTCGCACGCGCCGCACACAGCCCCCCGATCGCCCTCATCCGGGCACGAAATGGGCGGCCCGGCGCGGTGCACGCACCCGCGCGCCGGGCCGCCGACGCGGAGGCCCCCGGCCCCGGGCAGGGCCGGCCGGCCGGGAGGTCAGGCCTTCGGCGCCACCTTGCTCAGGCCGTTGATGATGCGGTCCATCGCGTCGCCGCCCGTCGGGTCCGTGAGGTTGGCGAGGAGCTTGAGCGTGAACTTCATCAGCAGCGGGTGCGTGAGGCCGCGCTGCGTCGCGATCTGCATGACCTTCGGGTTGCCGATGAGCTTCACGAAGGCCCGGCCCAGCGTGTAGTAGCCGCCGTAGGTGTCCTTGAGGACCCGCGGGTAGCGCTGCAGGGCCAGCTCGCGCCCCGCGGGGTTGGAGCGGGCGTGGGCCTGGACGATGACGTCCGCGGCGATCTGGCCGGACTCCATGGCGTAGGCGATGCCCTCGCCGTTGAAGGGGTTCACCAGGCCGCCGGCGTCGCCGACGAGCAGCAGGCCCTTGGTGTAGTGCGGCTGGCGGTTGAAGGCCATGGGCAGGGCGGCGCCGCGGATGGGGCCGGTCATGTTGTCGGGGGTGTACCCCCAGTCCTCCGGCATGGACGCGCACCAGGCCTTCAGCACCTCGCGCCAGTCCAGCTCCTTGAAGGAGTCGGAGGTGTTGAGGACGCCGAGGCCGACGTTCGAGGTGCCGTCGCCCATGCCGAAGATCCAGCCGTAGCCGGGCAGCAGCCGGTCCTCGGGGCCGCGGCGGTCCCACAGCTCCAGCCAGGACTCCAGGTAGTCGTCCTCGTGGCGCGGGCTGGTGAAGTACGTGCGCACCGCGACACCCATCGGGCGGTCCTCGCGGCGGTGCAGGCCCATGGCGAGGGACAGGCGGGTGGAGTTGCCGTCGGCGGCGACGACGAGCGGCGCGCGGAAGGTGACCTCGCGCTTGTCCTCGCCGAGCTTGGCGTGCACACCGACGATGCGGCCCGTGCGGTCGTCCAGGATCGGCGCGCCCACGTTGCAGCGCTCGAAGAGCCGGGCGCCGGCCTTCTGCGCCTGCCGGGCGAGCTGCTCGTCGAAGTCGTCGCGCTTGCGGACGAGGCCGTAGTCCGGGAAGGCGGCGAGATCCGGCCAGTCGAGCTGGAGCCGGACGCCGCCGCCGATGATCCGCAGGCCCTTGTTGCGCAGCCAGCCCGCTTCCTCGGAGATGTCGATGCCCATCGCCACGAGCTGCTTGACCGCGCGCGGGGTCAGGCCGTCGCCGCAGACCTTCTCCCTCGGGAACTCGGTCTTCTCCAGCAGCAGTACGTCGAGTCCGGCCTTGGCGAGGTGGTACGCGGTCGTGGAGCCGGCTGGCCCCGCGCCGACGACGATGACATCGGCGGTGTTTTCGGAGAGGGGCTCGGTCACGGCGGGATCTCCCCAAGGTTCGAAATCTGCGTGCCGACCGGCACTGGACATGGGCAGTCTATGCAGCACGATTGATCACCGGCTGAAGGGCTGCCCCGTGAACCGAGCTCTCCCCGTGGTACGGCTGCGTGTACCCACCGATGAGGACGCGATCGCCTGGCACCGGGCCTTCGCCCACCCCGACGTCATGGAGTTCCACGGCGGCCGGCCGGCCGAGCTGTCCGTCTACGAGGAGCTCACCGCCCGCCAGCGCAGGCACGACGCCGAGCGGGGCTTCTGCCTGTGGACGATGCTGGACGAGTCCGGACAGGTCGTCGGCTTCACGGGCGCGCAGCCCTGGGAGCGGGACTGGGGGCCGACCGGCGAGATAGAGATCGGCTGGCGGCTGGGCCGGGAGCACTGGGGCAAGGGGTACGTCACGGCCGCCGCGCGGATGACGCTGGAGCGGGTGCGCGCGGCCGGCGTCCCGAGCGTCGTGGCCATGGTCGACGCGGCCAACGCGCGCTCCATCGCGGTGACACGGCGCCTGGGCATGCGTCTCGCCGAGCAGTTCACGACGCCCGCGTCGGAGCGGACGGGGCACTGCTACCGCCTCGACCTCGACGCTGCCGCGACCACCGGACACGCTCGGTGACCGACTGTCACGGATAGCCACTTGCCGCTTCCGGCGGGCACCGGGCGGAGTTGCCCTTCCCGTATCACTGGGGGTGGCATCTGTGCACATGTCCCGCAGACCACCCGACGTGCCTGTGCCGCGCCTGGTCGGTCTGACGGCGGTGGACGCACGCGAGGCGGCACGGGCCCGGGGCCTGTTCCTCACCGCACCCGGCCGGCCCGAGTTCCACCTCGCCGTCGTCGACTACGTCGTGCGCCAGTACCCGCCGCCCGGTGCGCAGGTGCCGCGGGACTCGGTGGTCCACGTGTGGTTCGACTTCGGCGCCGGCGAGGGCGACGGAGGCGTGCACGAGCCGCGGATCCCGCGCCCGTCCCGGGGCGGTCCCCGGCGGGCGCTGGACGAGCGGGGCGACCCGCGCGGGGTGCTCGGCTCGTCGTCGTAGCGCCGCCGGGTCAGCTCGCCTTGAAGCCCCGGTGCAGGGCGACGATCCCGCCGCTCAGGTTGCGCCAGGCCACCCGCGACCAGCCGGCGCCGCCCAGCCGCCCCGCGAGGGCGGGCTGGTCGGGCCAGGCGCGGATGGACTCGGCGAGGTAGACGTAGGCGTCGGGGCTGGAGGACACGGCCCGGGCCACCGGCGGCAGGGCGCGCATCAGGTACTCGGTGTAGACCGTGCGGAAGGGCGCCCAGGTCGGGTGCGAGAACTCGCAGATCACGACCCGCCCGCCGGGCCGGGTCACCCGGTGCATCTCCCGCAGCGCGGCGTCCGTGTCCTGCACGTTGCGCAGGCCGAAGGAGATGGTGACGGCGTCGAAGGTGTCGTCCTGGAAGGGGAGCCGGGTCGCGTCGCCCGCGGTGTACGGCAGCCAGGGCTGACGCTGCTTGCCGACCCGGAGCATGCCCTGCGAGAAGTCGCAGGGGACCACGTAGGCGCCGGTCCGGGCGAAGGGCAGCGAGGAGGTCCCCGTGCCCGCCGCCAGGTCGAGGATCTTCTGCGCGGGCCGCGCGTCGACCGCCTTGGCGACCTCCCTGCGCCATCGCCGGTCCTGGCCGAGGGACAGCACGTCGTTGGTCAGGTCGTACCGTTCCGCCACGTCGTCGAACATCGAGGCGACTTCGTGCGGCTGCTTGTCCAGGGATGCGCGGGTCACGGGCCCATTCTTGCAGGAGGCCCTCCGGGCAGGAGCCGCGGCCGCCGTCGAGACGGCCCATGGCGGCCCGGAACGCGTTCCCCGCGCCGAGGACGGCTCTTCCGCACGTGACTCGGGCTTTCGCCCCTTCCCATGAGACGTTTGCGGCCGCAGAACGTACGGGGCCGGCGGCCGCGGACACCGTCGCCGCGAGGACAGGAGCGTGCGCCATGGTGAGTCACCGGAAACCGGCGGCGATCGGGCTGGGCCGTCTGCCCGCCCTCGCGGCCGCGGGGTGCTCCGGGCAGGGCGGCACGGCCTCCGCCCCCGCGGCGACGGCCGCCCCCGGCGCCTCCTCCCCCGCCGGGACCGGCACCGCGTCAACGACGTGGGGAACGAGACCTTCACGCTCGCGGACGCCGCCCAGGTCCGCTCCTTCGCCGAACAGAGGGGCATCGCCTGGGTGTCGATGTGGGCGACGGCCCGGGACCGGCGGTGCGCGAAGGGCACCGGCAGCGGGAAGGCGGCGACCGACCGCAGTGGCGTGGAGCAGAGTGCGGGGGCGTTCGGCAGGGCGTTCGCGGGCTGAGCCCGGCGGCTCCACGCGCCTGCGCGTCAGCGGGCCCGGTACACCAGCCGGCCGGCCAGCACCGTCGCCACGCAGGTCGCCGCGCCGCGCTCCCGCAGGGCCTTCTCGTCGGGTACGTCGAACACGGCCAGGTCGGCCCGGCCGCCGACGGTCAGCGGGCCGTGGACCGTGCCCGCGAGGTCGCGGCCCGCGGCGAACGGGTCGAGGCCGGGCCGCCCACCGCCCGACGTGCCGGGGGCGTCCGTGATCCCCACGACGCTCAGCCCGGACCGGGCGACGGCCGTGGCGACCAGCGGGTCGCGGAAGCGGGCGCCGGGCGAGGCGACCGCCGTCGTGCCGTTCCGCAGCATCCGCTGCAGCCCGCGCCGCACACTGCCCCACCAGCGGGTCTCGCCGAGGTCGCCGAGGGCGGCGAGCCGCTCGCCCCACAGGGGCTCCTCGCCCAGCTCCCCGGCCTCGCGCGGGTCGGGGTGGTAGCACCGGCGCAGCAGCCACAGCGGGTGCCACTGGCGCAGCCCCGGGGTGAGCACGCCCGGCCAGCGCCGGACCCGCGCGCCGGGCGCCCGCGCGGCGACCTCGTCGTACGGCCCGACGGCCGTGACCTGTTCGCCGTCCACCAGGACGGCCCCCTCGGCCACGGCGCCGTCGGGGGCGGGGGCCGCGCCCGCGGTCAGGACCAGCGGGGCGGTGTGGATCGTCAGCACGGTCGGCTCAGTTGGACGCCAGCAGCTTCAGCTCGGGGTGAGCCGTGCCACCCTCGATGGCCGTGGAGGAGATGTGCGAGACGACGCGGTCGTCGACGGGGTCGTTCGCCGGGTCGTCGTGCACGACGAGGTGCTCGTACGTGGTGGACCGCTGCGCCGGGACCCGCCCGGCCTTGCGGATGAGGTCGATGATCTCCAGCCGGTTGGACCGGTGCCTGGCGCCGGCGGAGGAGACGACGTTCTCCTCCAGCATGATCGAGCCGAGGTCGTCCGCGCCGTAGTGCAGGGAGAGCTGGCCGATCTCCTTGCCCGTGGTCAGCCACGAGCCCTGGATGTGGGCGATGTTGTCCATGAACAGCCGGGCGATGGCGATCATCCGCAGGTACTCGAAGACCGTCGCCTGCGTCCGGCCCTTCAGGTGGTTGTTCTCGGGCTGGTAGGTGTACGGGATGAAGGCGCGGAAGCCGCCCGTGCGGTCCTGCACGTCCCGGATCATCCGCAGGTGCTCGATGCGCTCGGCGTTCGTCTCGCCGGTGCCCATCAGCATGGTGGAGGTGGATTCGACGCCCAGGTCGTGGGCGATCTCCATGATCTCCAGCCAGCGCTCGCCGGACTCCTTCAGCGGGGCGATGGCCTTGCGGGGGCGCTCGGGCAGCAGTTCGGCACCGGCCCCGGCGAAGGAGTCGAGTCCGGCGGCGTGGATGCGCTGGATGGCCTCCTCCACGCTCACCCCGGAGATCCGGGCCATGTGCTCGACCTCGGACGCCCCCAGGCTGTGGATGACCAGCTGCGGGAACTCCTTCTTGATCGCCGTGAAGTGCTTCTCGTAGTACTCCACGCCGTAGTCGGGGTGGTGCCCGCCCTGGAACATGATCTGGGTGCCGCCCAGTTCGACCGTCTCGGCGCACCGGCGCAGGATGTCGTCCAGATCGCGCGTCCAGCCCCTGGCGGTGTCCTTGGGCGCGGCGTAGAAGGCGCAGAAGCGGCAGGCCGTGACGCAGACGTTGGTGTAGTTGATGTTGCGCTCGACGATGTACGTCGCGATGTGCTCGGTCCCCGCGTACCGGCGGCGGCGCACGGCGTCGGCGGCGGCACCCAGTGCGTGCAGCGGCGCGTCCCGGTACAGCGCGAGGGCCTCGTCCGGGGTGATCCGCCCACCGGCGGCAGCACGGTCGAGGACGGGCTGAAGGTCGGCCTTCTCGGTCACCGGGCGTCCCTTTCGTAAGGGTTGTGGACGGACCAGCCCAGCGTACGCCAGGGGTTGCGGGGCCCGGACGTCAGGCCGTGTACGCCCCCACCAGGAGCCCCAGGAGGGCGCCGGTGATCAGGAACGGGCCGAACGGGATGGCCGTCTTGCGGTTCGCCCGGCGGGTGAGGACGAGGGCCGCGCCGTACAGCGCGCCCAGCAGGAAGCCGGCGAAGGTGCCGAGCATCACCGTCGGCCAGCCGTACCAGCCCAGTGCGGCGCCGGCGCCGAGGGCGAGTTTGACGTCGCCGAAGCCCATGCCCGCGGGGTTGACGAGGAAGAGGACGAAGTAGCCGCCGCCCAGGGCGAGGGAGCCGAGGACGGCGGTGGTCCACTCCCCCGCGTGCTCGGGGACGAGGGCGGTGAGGCCCAGCAGGGCCAGGGCCGCAGCGGCGAAGGGGAGCGTGAGCGGGTCGGGCAGGCGCCGCACGCGGAAGTCGACGACCGTGAGGAGGACGCCGGCCGGGGCGAGCAGCAGCCAGACGCCGAGCTCGGGGCGGGTGCCCGTGGCGGCGGCGAGGACCGCGCAGACGAGGGCGGTGGCGATCACCAGGGGTGCGGTGCGCGGCCCGTGGCCGGGCGCCTCGCACCGCGGGCACGCCGCCCGCCCCAGCCAGCCCTCGACGGCATGTCCCTCGGGGCACCTCTCCCGCCACGGCTCCCCCGGGGGAGCCGAGAAGCGGTACGCGGCACGCGGCAGGAGCGCTCCCGCCGCCGCGCCCCACAGCGCGGCGGCGAGCACCAGCAGCCCGGTGCTCATCCCGCCGCGGCGATCGCGTCACGCCACGTCGGCAGCAGCTCGTCGAGCAGCGCCTCGGTGCGCGGCGGCAGCCCGCGGGCGCCGCTGCGGGCGATGAGGCCGGCGGCGCGGGCGGTGAGCCGGTCGGTGTCGCCGGTGGCGTGCGTGGCACGCAGCAGCTCGTGCCAGAGCCGCTCGTCGGCCGGGGCCGTCCGCAGCGCGGCGTCGAGGGCCTCGATGGCCTTCTCCGCCCGGTTCCTCTCCATGTGGAACGCGCACAGCGCGAGCCCGGTGTCCGCGACGAGCAGCGGCAGCTGGGCGTCGACGATCTCGTGGGTGAGCCACCGGTAGCGGCCCTCGGGCCGGTCGGCGAGCAGCGGCCCGCGCACCAGCACCAGCGCGTCGGTGAGCAGCCGCCCGCGCACGGCCCGGCTGTCGACGCCCTTGCCCTGCGTGGCCTCGTGGTACAGCGACCGCAGCACGTCCAGGTCGGAGACGACCGACTGGGCGAGCGTGAGCCGGCCGGAGCCGTCGGTGCCGAGGCGGGGTGTGCCGTCGGGGTCGGTGCCGAGCCAGTCGCGCAGCCGGTCCAGCAGGGCGCTGCGCACGTCGTCGGTGACCCCGCGCGGCCACAGCGCCGAGGACAGCACCCGCGGGTGCACGCCCTCGCGGTGCAGCAGCAGCAGCGCGAGCGCCTCGTGCAGCAGGGCGCTGCGGTCCCCGTCCGGGGTGTCCAGGCCGATGATCTCGTACGGCCCGACGAGCCGGGCGTAGACGGCCGGGCGTCCCTGCTCGCTGATGTCGACCAGGAACGGCGGGGTGGTGGCGGGCCGGCCGCTCTCGCGCTCGGGGTCGGCCTCGACGAACAGCTCGACCACGGCCCGCTGCTGGGCGGCGGGCAGCACCTGCGCGTCGAGTTCGAGCCCGAGGAGCGGCGCGAGCAGCTTGCCCCGGTCGGTGATCTCCATCTCCCAGGCGGCGCCCGGCAGATCGCCGGTCTCGGTGCCCACGAGGTAGCCGATGCCGAGCCGGCTCGCGTCGGCGGCGAGTTCGGCGAGCTTGACGGCGTCCTCGGCGGACGGCTGGGCGGCGAGCAGGACCAGGTGCGGGGCCCAACGGGTGTGCTGGGCGGGCCCGGTGCGGCCGGTGAGGACGGAGTCGTGCCCGGCGGCGCCGAGCGCTCCCCGCCGCTGCCGTGTCTCGGCCTCCATGGTCTCGACGAGCGCCTCGACGTCCTCCAGGTGCCGGATCCGGTTCGGGGCGAGCGGCGTCAGGTCCTCGCCGAAGCCGACGAGCGTGATGGTCATGCGGTCGGACCACCCGTTGGTCGCCAGCTCGGCGGCGACGGACGCGAAGACGGCGGCCCGGTCGGCCTCCCGCCCGCTGAGCGACACGATGCCGGGCACGGCCTCCAGGTTGAGCAGCAGCCGCGAGTCGTCCATGGTGCCGAGGCTGACGAGCCCGGGGTAGGGCGCGGCCGTGTCGACGTCCTCGTAGCGCTCGCCGTCGGAGCGGGCCAGCATCCAGAACGTCTGGTCCTGCCCCTGCTGCCAGGGCGCGGGCGGCTTCCCGGCCGGCTGGGCGAGCTGGAGGTGCAGGTCGCCGTTGCTGAGCCAGGCCGCGTACACGACGGGCAGTGCGCGCGACTCCTCGGCGAGGGAGGCGGCCAGGCCCCGCAGGCTCCGGTCGAGCAGCCGCACGCCCTCGGGGTCGGCCCCGACGAGCAGCGCGTCCTGGACGTCCTGCGCGTCCCCGCTCGGCGTGGGCGGCTCCATGCCGCGCCGGCCGCCGACGGCCCCGAACGCCGACTGCCACAGCGCCTGGCGGCGCCGCCGCCCGAGGGCGCCGAGCAGTCCGGCGGCGAGGAGGGGCGCGGCGAGGAGGGCCTCGGGAAGGCCGAAGGCGCTGTCGGACTCGGCGCCGGTGGCCACCTGCCGGTCGCCGGAGCCGTGGGCGGGGCGCTGCTCCGGGACGGACACCTGCGTGGCACCGCCGCCGGCCTGTTCGTGCCCGCCGGCGGCCCCGCCGCCCTGGGCGCCGGCACCTCCGCCGCCCTGGGCGTGGTCCCCGGTCTGCGCGTAGTCGGCGATCTGCTGCTGCACGTCGGGCGACACCTCGGGCGCCGGCATCTCGACGAGCTCGCCGCCGCGCGCGTCACCCGGCATCTCCATGATCCAGCCGGGACGGATGAGGCTGGCCTCGGAGAGCCTGGACCCGTCCGGCTGGGCCCGGTCCTTGTTGAGCTCGAAGATCTCCTTGTAGCGGCGCCCGTCACCGAGGTGGCGCTGGGCTATCTCCCAGAGCGAGTCGTGGTGACGCCCCTCGGGCGGCTGGATGCGGTAGTACTTCGTGTCGCCCTGCCGGGCGGTGCTGCCGCCGGCGTCCGCGTGGGCGGCGACCTGCGAGGCCTGCTCGGCGAGGGCGGCCGCGGCTCCGGCGGCCCGCTCCTGCTGCTGGGTGAAGAGGCCCGGGGTCGCCTGGGCCGCCGCGACGGTGGGCTTCTGGTTGCCGTCGTAGCTCTGCCCGAGCTGCGACAGCCCCGGAGTGAAGCTGGCCGCGGTGGCGCCGACGAGCAGCAGCGCGGCGACGAGCTGCCGCGCGAGCAGCTGACTGGGCCCGGCGCCCGGAACCCGCCCCGGCACGCCGACGCCCGACAGCGCGGCCTTCATCTCGATGAGCACACAGGCGGTGAACTGCGCCCAGGCCAGCCACACGACGACGGTGAGGATGTTGAGGAACGTGTGGACGGTGATCTCCTGCTGCAGCCAGTCGAGGCTGGGCACACCGTCCGGCAGGGGCCATCCGATCTGCGTGGCGAGCGCGAGGGGCACACCGACCAGCAGCACGGCGAGGGCGACGAAGGCGAGGAACGCCTTGACGAAGTCCCCGAAGGACCGCCGCCGTATCGTCACCGGCTGCGGCGTCCGGTTCCTCGGGGCCGTGGTTCCCGTCGAGCTAGGGGTGGGGCGTCGCGGCATGGCGGGTGTCCTGGGGTCGTGTGTGAACGGCGCTGAGGCCGAGCTGCGGCGTGACGGTGAACTGAGGGGTGTGCTGAGCCTACAGAGATCTTATGGACTCTCATCGAGGTCGTCGAAGGGGCTGTGGACAAACGCGGGTCGGCGTCCGATTCGCCCCGTGGCCACGGCCGTTCGCCCTCGCGCCCCGGACAGCGCCCTTCGCGACTGCCACGCGGTCCCCTCACGCCGCCCAGACAGTCCACCGGGGACTGTTCAAGGGACGGTGACCCGCCCCTGACAGTTTCGTTTCCTGTCGGGTACATCGGCGCGACGGGGGAGATCACCCGTGGCCCGCCGCGCACCGACCACGACCCCCGCGGCGGCGTTCGTCACGGCGGGGATGCTGCTCGTGACCGCGTGCGGCGGGGGGACGGTTCGTCATCCAAAGCCATCCGTCAAGGGGACGGGGGTGACGGTTCGACATCCGACGCCACCCAGGAGACGGGGGTGACGGTTCGACATCCGACGCCACCAGCACGGAGGTGACGGTTCGACATCCGACGCCACCACGGGCACGGAGGTGACGGTTCGACATCCGACGCCACCAAGGGGACGGGCAGCGGATCGGTGAGCCCGTCGGCTTCGGCGTCGGGAGGAACCGGTGTCGACCGGCCCGATGTGAGTGTGCCGAAGGACCTGGACCTGGTCTTCGACTTCGAGGAGCCGTCGGACCAGGACAGCGCGGCGACCCTTTCCGACGCCGCCAACCACATCAGTGCGTTGAACCGCGGCATCCCGCGCCTCCGCTTCGGCAGGGTCGAAGGGAGCCGCTGCGGCGAGTAGATTCCGTTCCGTCTGAGTGTGACCGACGGCTGGGGGACTTCCACATGGGCAAAGGCAAGAGCGACCTCGCACTCCCGCTGACGGAGCTGGAGGGCTACGGGCGCCGGCTTCGTTCTCTCAAGACACGTCTGAATCACACCAAGAAGCTCTTCGCGTCCTACAAGGACGACATCGGCGACGGCAGTGTGAACGACGCGCTCGATGATTTCGAGTCGAACTGGGAGGACGGGCGGGAGGACATCACGCAGCAGCTGGACGCGCTGGCGAGTATGTCCGACGCCGTGGTCCGGGAGTTCAAGAAGCTCGATGACGAACTCGCCAAGAAAGCCAATGACGCCATGAGGACCGAGGACAAGCGGGGCGGCAAGGGCGGCAAGGGGGACGGTGGCGGGAAGTAGGGCGCCGGAGAGTGACGTGGAAAGGCCCCGGACGGGAAGTCCGAGGCCTTTCCGATGCGTTCGTCAGTGAGTGACCGCGGCGTTGAGGTGCAGGTCCGCCGTGATGCCCTGCGGCGAGACGGCGAGGCCCAGGCCGCCGCCGGCGCCGGCGCCGGCGGTGAGGCCGACGGCCGTGGTCTCGACGTAGAGGGCTGCGGCACCGGCGCCGGCGGCGACGCCGCCCGCCTGGCCACCGGCGATGGTGTCCAGTTCGGCGTCGGACATCTGGGCGGTCTCGATCTGCGGCGTGGAGGCCATGGAGGATGGGTCCCTTCGGTTCAAAAAGCAGAAGTGCTCGAGCGCGACTGATCCAAGCACGCCGGAAGAAGGAACGGCCAGTCAGTGGATGTGGATACGGGCCGGAATTCGGAGGGCGAATTCATAGGTGTGATCATCCGGAAACCGCCGCCCTCGCCCTCTTCACATCTTCCGCCACCAGGCGACACGGGTGCGCCCGACTCGGGGCGGGAAAGAGGGCGAACTCCGTTTCCGCACAGCTCGCTTCCGACATCGCGGTGAACACTGTGCAGATTCGCGGAATGTTCCGGATCGGCGGCTCAGCCGACCTCGTTCTCCGCCACCGCCTGCCCGTGCACGACCACGTCACCGCCGTAGAACATGCCGGTGAAGACCGGAGCGTACGTGAGCTGCACCTCGACCTCGACCTGCTGGGCGTTGGCCGCCACGCAGTGGGTCGCCGCGATGTCCGCGCCCGTCATGTCCATCTCGCGGGCGAAGGCCTTCACTCGGGCGTCGCAGTTCTCGAAGTTGATCGGGGCGGGGCCGCCCTCGTTCTCGTAGAGGGCCTCGCGGTCGATGTCCTGGGCGGCGAAACGGGCCGCCTGCTCGGCGATGTCGGCGGCGCGTTCCCGTTTGGAGATGGAAAGGCCGCCGTCGATGACGAACGCGGAGAGGGAGAGGAAGACCAGCGCGAAGATGATCACCGCTCCGGCGCCGGAGCCCCGGTCGTCCAGGAACGCCCGGCGCGCCGCCCACCAGGACCGCGCGGACCGCGGTGCGTCGTGTCTCACGCCGACCTCCGGAACGGGTCGAGCGGCGAGCTGAAGCTGGCCGACAGCCTCGTCGGGACGTCGAGGCCGAGCATGGCGAGACCACGCACCTGGCAGCTCACCTCGACGGTGAAGATGGTGTCCGGTTCGAAACCCGCGCTCGTCTGGACGACCGACACCGGGCCGGAGCAGACGTCCGCCAGGTTCGCCTCGGCGGCCTTCTTCGCCTCGGCCATGGCCAGGGCGCGGTTCTTCTGGATCGAACCCGCGCGGGCCGCGTCCCGGGCCGCCCCGTCGAGGGCGCCGCGGCCGTCGACGAGCTGGCCGAACGCCACCAGGACGAGGATGAACAGGATCATCACCGGCGCGAGGATCACGACCTCCACCGTGGACAGACCGCTGTCGCCGGTGGACAGGCCGCTGTCGCCGGTGGACAGGCCGCTGCCGTCTGTGGACAGACCGCCATCACCCGTAGACAGACCGCCGCCATCTGCGAACAGACCGCCGTCGTCGGGCCGGGCCCCGGTCACATGCCGGCTCGGGGAAGAGACGTTCACCTAGTTCCCCTCCTCCTGCACGAACCGCTCCACCGGCCCCATCGACTGCGCGTGCACCGTCAGGTCCAGCCCGGGGAACACGGTCGGTACCCGCGCCGCGATCTCCACGCCCACCGTGTTCTGCTCCGGCTGGAGCATCGTCACGTCCGGGGACAGCACCAGTTGCGGGCCGAGCTGCTCGATGTAGCTGTCGACCACGCCCCGGGCCTCGCCCCGCCACCCGCCCGGCTGTTCGTCGGCCGTGGCGCGGGCCTTGCGCGCTCCAGCCTGGGCCGCCGCCTGGGCCACGTGGTCGGCGAAGAAGTACAAGGCGAACTGCACGGTCGCGAAGATCATGAAGAACAGGACCGGGGTGAGCAGCACGAACTCGATCGCGGTCATGCCTGCGTCACCGCGGGCGGCCGCGCGTCTCCGCACGGTCCGCACCCAGCGGCGCATTCCTCTGCTCACGTCTTCCGGCATCCCCGTGAACCCCTGACCCCGTTGCCCCGTCGTCCCGTCGATCCCGTCGTCCCGTCGATCCCGCGGAGATCAGCAGGTCTTGCCCGCGTCCGCGCCCTTGATGCAGTCGCCGACCTTGTTGGCGCCCTCGCTCAGCGCGGCGTTGATGATGGCGGCCACCACGCCGACGATCGCCACGACGACCGCGGAGATGATGACCCACTCGACCGCGGAGGCACCGCGGTCCAGCTCTCCGGAGCGAGCGCGCTCGGTGCGGGCCTGAAGGAAGGTGACGAGGAAGTCCACGGCGGGGATGCCGGTGTGGAAGGTGCGTGCGTTCATGACGTCTTGTCCTTTCGAAATCGGATCACGAGGTTCTGGAGTTGTGGAGGTCGCTCACTGCAAGGCTCATGCGCGGCTCACTGCACCTGGAACACCCGCATCGCCGCCGGAAAGATCAGGAACACCAGGAACCCGGCGCACAGCAGCAGCTGTGCCACGAGCATCGACTGGGACTTCTCGCCCGCGCTGCCCTCGATCTCGGCGAGCTCGCGGTGGCGCATGGTCTCGGCACGGGAGGCGAGGGACTCACGGACCTTCGCGCCGTCGTCCGCGACCAGGGCCAGGGAGGCGGAGAGGTCCTTGAGCTCCTCGACGCCGATCTCCTCGCCCAGCGCGCCCAGCGCCTGCCACTGGCTGACACCGGTGATGCGGGCGTCGGCCAGGGCGTTCTTGATGCGCTGGCTGGCCCAGCCGTCGGACACCTCGGCCGCCGCCATCAGGGCCTCGGGCAGACCGCGTCCGCCGGCCAGGCTCATCGACACCAGGTCGAGGTACGCGCCGATCACCCGCCGCAGGTCCCGCCGCTTCTCGGCCGCGTCCCGCCGTACCTCCAGGTCCGGCAGGAAGAAGAAGACCACCGCGCACAGCAGGGCCAGCCACACCGGGATGACGGGGCTGCGCCCCACCCCGAGCGTCCAGACGATCGCGAACAGGAACGGGCCGAAGAACAGGCCCGCCACACCCAGCAGCACCTTCGTCGCCAGGAACTTCTCCCAGCTGCGGTCCAGAACCGCGAGGTCGGCGCGCAGGGAGCGCTGCTCCCAGCCCTGCTGCAGGTAGAACTCCGAGACCCGCAGGCCGACTTCGGCCCGCAGCGACCCGAAGCGCCCCGTCTCCCGCTCGGTGCGCGCCGACTCGTACGCCGAGCCGCGGGCCCGCATCGCGTCGATCCGGGCGACCTGCGAGATCGCGCTCCGCTTGCCGGGCATGAGGGCCCGGACCAGGGCGTACAGGCCGAGACCGATGACGGCGCCGACGACGAGCGGCATCGTGAGGTTCATCAGCGCGCCCCCTCTTCCTGCGGCAGCCGCTGCTGGGTCTGCTGCGACGGCGTCCTGGGACGGACGAACTGGACGCCCGCCTGGTCGCGGACCAGGAAGCGCTCGGGCGTCTCGATGGTGGACAGCTTGCGCAGCCACCAGAAGCCGAGCGCGAACAGACCGCAGACACAGGCGAGGACGAGCTGGCCGACCGCCGTGCCGTACGGCTCCACGAAGTCGCGGTTGAAGACGGACAGGCCGAGAACGAAGGCGACGGAGACCGCGACCACGATCTGCACCGAACGGCGGGTCGAGGCGCGCTGCGCCATCACGCGCTGGCGCATGTCGACCTCCTCGCGGGCCGACTTGGCGAGGGCGCCCAGCACCTGGCGCAGACCGGGGCCGCGCAACCGGGCGTTGAGGATGAGGGCCGCGACGATGATGTCGGCGGAGGCGTCGTCGATCTCGTCGGCGAGATGCTGGAGCGCCTCGGGCAGCGGCGTGCGGGCGCGCAGCCGGTCGACGAGGGCGTCGAGGTGGGGGCGCAGCACGGGGGCCGCGGCCCGCGCGGAGGCCGGGATGGCCTGCTCCAGGCCGACGGCGCCGGCGATGGTGTCGCGCAGGGACTCCGTCCAGGAGGCGAGTGCCTCCACCCGGCGCATGGCGGCCCGCTCCTCCCCGGCGCCGCCGAAGAGGCGGTCCCAGAAGAAGACGAGGACGCCGGCGGCGATGCCCGCGACGGCCCAGCGGGTCAGCAGCAGGACGACCAGGCCGACGATCGCGGCGAGGGAGCCGCGCTGACCGGCGAAGCGGAGGAGTTCGCTCGCCCGCTGGGCGGCCTTCTGCTTCTCGTGGTCGGGCTTGGCGGGCAGTCCGCGGACGGCGACCAGGAGCAGGGCGAGGCCGCCGCCGACGGCGATGCCGCTGCCGATCGAGTACAGGACGGTGGTGGAGAACAGGCCGCCCATGGAGCCGAGGGAGCCGAGCGCGGCGAGCGTCGTCGTGTTCACCCCCGGCTCACCCCCAGGTCCCGGTCGGCCGGTAGCCGTGTGCCATCAGTTCCTCCAGGCAGGCGATGGGGGCGTGCGGCACGATCCGGCCGTCGGGCGCCTCGGCGAAGACCTCGCTGGACAGCACCCGCCCGTCGACGCCGTTGACCTCGCGGACGGAGGTGACCATGCGCTGGAGGCGGCCGCCGTTGCCGAAGTTGTTGCGCCGCTGGATGAAGACGACGAAGTTCACGGCGCCGGCGATCAGCATCTGGCTGGCCTCGATGGGCAGCCGCTCGGAGGCCTGCAGCGCGTAGGTGGAGATGCGGTTGAACACCTCGCTGGAGCTGTTGGCGTGGATCGTGGACAGCGAGCCGTCGTTGCCCTGCGACATCGCGTTGAGCATGGTGACGATCTCGTCGCCGAGGACCTCGCCGACGATGACGCGGGAGGGGTTCATGCGCAGCGAGCGCCGCACCAGCTCGGCCATCGAAATGGCGCCCAGACCTTCGGAGTTGGGCAGGCGCTCCTCGAACGCGACCACGTTGGGGTGCAGGTCGGGGAAGGTGTCGAGGCCGAGCTCCAGGGCCCGCTCGACGGTGATGAGGCGCTCGTGCGGCGGGATCTCGTTGGCGAGGGCGCGCAGCAGCGTCGTCTTTCCGGCGTTGGTGGCGCCGGCGATCATGATGTTCTTGCGGGCGCGGACCGCGCAGGCCAGGAAGTGGGCGACCTCGGGCGTCAGCGTGCCGTTGCCGACCAGGTCGGAGATGAACACCTTGCCCATGCGCGCGCGGCGGATGGACAGCGCCGGGCGGCGCGCCACGTCCATGACGGCCGACAGGCGCGAACCGTCGGGCAGGCGCAGGTCGAGCTGCGGGTTGGCCGAGTCGAACGGCCGGGAGGACAGGCCCGAGTAGGCGCCGAGGACCTGGATGAGCTCGATGAGCTCCTCGTCGCTCTCGGCGACGGGGTCGCCCTTCACCTCGCGGCCGTCGGCGTACCCGACGAAGACCTGGTCGCAGCCGTTGATGTCGATGTTCTCGACCTCGTGGTTGTCCAGCAGCGGCTGGAGCCGGCCGACGCCGAACAGGGCGGCGTGCACGGCGGCCGCGTACTGCTCCTCGGTCTCGGCGTCCAGCGGCGTACGGCCCGCGTTGATCTCGGCGCGGGCGTACTCCTCCAGGATCTGGGCTATGACGGCACGCGCGTACTGCCGTTCGTCCTCCGTGGACATCGGAGTGACGTTGCTGATCTGGTCCTGCCGGCGCTGCTCGGCGATGCGGTCGCCGGCGTCCTGGCGGAACCGCTTGACCAACTGGTGGTCGACAGCGGTCATGTGCCGGCCCCCGCGTGGCCCTGCGTCCGGCCCTGCTGCGGGTGCTGGTGCTGGTCCTGGTGCTGGTGCGGGACGTGCTGGGCCTGCTGGACGTGCTGGGCCTGCTGGGCGTGGTGGGCCTGGTTCGCCTGGGCGGAGGCGGCCCAGGCGGCGCCGTACTGCTGGTGGATGTCGGCCGCGACCTTGCGGGCGGAGCGGATCAGCAGCGACTTGTCGAGGCGGCCGCGCTTGCGACCGGCCAGCTGGTCGGCGCCGGCCGGGTCGTCGGCGATGGTGCCGACCACGCGGGCCCCGGTCTGGGCGTGCACGAGCATGTCGTTGACCTGCGAGGAGAGCTTGCCCGCGGTGCCCGTGTCGGCGATCAGGACGACGCCGATGACCGGGTTGGCGAGGGACGCGGCGCCGCGCGGTCCGCCGTGCAGCTTGCCCGCGAGGGCGGCGGCCCGGTCGCGCACCCGCGCGAGCGACTCCGGCTCCGTGCGGGACAGCAGCAGCACGAGCGAGGCGTGCGGGAACAGTTCCAGGGCCGGGGTGTCGCCGCTGACGCGTCCGCAGTCGGCGATGACGTCGGCCGCGGCGTGCGGGGAGTCGGCGAGGGAGGCGAAGGCGTGCCCCAGGGTGGGCCACAACCCGGCCAGCCCGGCGGCCTGTTCGGCGATGCCGAGCCCGACGAGGACCTCCAGTCCCCCGCTGAGCGGCTGCACGTGGTCCCAGAGCTGGTCCGGTACGAGGCCGCGGCGCGCGGTCGCGGCGATGGACAGCATGCCGGTGTTGGGGTTGAGCGGTCCGCCGTGCGCGGCGGCACTGCGGTAGACGAGGTCACCGCCCGCCGGGTCCGTCTCGGCGAGCAGGACGCGCCGCGGCCAGACCGCCGCGAGGGCGACGGCCGCGGTGGTGACGCCGGGGGAACCCTTGTCGGCGGCGAGAGCGATGAGCGCCATGGGGTGGGTTCCGCCTTCTAGTTGCCGGGGACGTGCACGATGGCGACCTCGCCCGCCGCCGCCGCGGAGGCGAGCGCGGCCGCGTCGGCCTGGTCGACGAGGAGGGTGAGCGCGAGGTTGCCCGTGCTCACGGTGGCGTCGCTGCCGTCGTCGACGGAGTGCACACGCGCCTTGTCGACGAGGGCGCCGCCGGAGGCGGAGGTGCCACCCGAACCGGCGTTTTCGTCACTGCTGTTGTTGCCGGCGCTGCTGCCGCCGACGCGGTAGGCGGAGACGATGTCGCCGGCCTTGATGTCCGAGGGGTACTGGCCCTGCTTGAGGGCGAGACCGACGGAGGCCTTGCCGGCGGGGAGACTGGCCCCCTCGGCGAACATCTGGCCCATCACGACCGTGTCCGGGTAGATCGTGGTCTTCGCCTTGAGGGTCTTGAGCGTGCGCAGCTGCTCCCACCTGACGTAGTTGATGCTGTCGTCGGCGGCGACCATCACGGAGGTCACGTTGTCGCCGACGGAATCCCCGGCCTGGATCTCCTTCGTCACCTTGACGACCTCGATCCGGTCACCGGCCTGCAGCACGAGCATCGTCGCGCCCAGCGCACCGACCAGGATGAGCAGCACGGCGAGCGCGGCCAGAGCCGGCTTGCGCTCGCGGGGCGGAGCGGGAAGGCGGTCGCCGACCGACGGCTGAGCAGGAACGGCGGAACGTCCTGCGCCCGCCCCCGTACGCTCCTGGATCTTCACGCAACCGCTCCCCGTACACCCAGAGAATTGTCTACCCGATAGGACACTCAGCACTTCTCGGCCCGCTGACCGGCGCCCGAGCTGGCCGGATAGCCAGCGCCGAAGTGAGTGTCAAGCCATGGCACCGTATCAGCCGCACATAAGCCCCTCAAGGCGCTTCCGAACTCGCGGATCTCACCGGTCGCGCCGTTACCCCTCTGCAACTGGAGTCAGCCGCAGACCCGTTGAGTAAGGAACAAAAACGACGAGTCCGACTGTGCGGGAGCGAATACGTCACAGCCACGACAGCGCGTTCACCCCGAGGCGACCGTCACCTCCCGGACATCATGCCTGCACGTTTCGCTCACGAAACCGGGGCCGCGTCACGGGCGGTCTCCCGCCTCGCGGGGGTGACGGGCGCGGGTTCCGTGGGGTGCGCGGGAGTTCAGTAGAGTGCGGCGGCGCCCCAGACCAGGCCGCCGTCCCCCCACCTTCGAGGAGTCCCCCATGCAGCGAGCCCCGCTCGCCCTCTGCGCCGCCACCCTGCTCTCCCTCACCGCGCTCACCGCGTGCGGCGGCGGCACCGGCTCCGCGCCGGCGGCCGACAAGCCCGGGGCCACCGCCTCCCCGGTGCAGCGGGTGACGCCGGCCGAGCGGCTGGCCAAGCTCATGGTCACCAAGGCGGACGTGCCCGGCATGGAGGTGAAACCCCCCGGCAAGCAGGACGACGAGTACCTCTTCGCCAAGTCCCCCGACGACGTCACCACCGACAGGACGGCGTGCACCCCTCTGGCTCTCGCGATGAACCAACTGGCCTTCGACGGCTCCCGGGCCGACCTGACCCACCACATCCCGGAGAACCAGAGGTTCACCTACATCACCCTCATGGTCTTCGGCTCCCCGGGCAAGGCCGAGTCGGCGTTCGCCGGACTGTCCGAGGGCGTCGAGGCGTGCGGCGACGGCTTCACGGCGAAGGCGCGGAGCACGGTCGCCTACGACTCCGTCACCGCCGAGAGGCCGGTCACGCCGGGCGGGGACCAGTCGCTCGCGTTCCGCGCCACGACGCCGTTCCGCGGCATCACCCACACCATGCACGCCCAGGCCGTCCGCAGCGGCGATGTCGTCGCCGTCTACTTCGCCGCCGACGGCATGGCCATGGTCCAGGACCGGCCGGGCGACGCGAAGCTCCCGGCGGCGGTGGTGAAGGCGCAGAACGCGAAGCTCGGCTGAGGCCGCGGCTCCTCAACTCCGGCCGCCGTCTCGCCCGGTAGCACTCGCGAATCCTTCGGCCGGACTCTTAGTAGAGTGCGGCGCGGACAGCGAACGGACCACGGGGGGTTCACCGGTGACAGCAGCCACGCCGAACAGCGCTCGCGCAGCGCGCATACGGCACTCGGGACACCAGTCGCACGGTGTGGTCCGTCTGCTTTTCGCCCTCTGCGCGCTCACGGCCGTCTTCGCGACCGCCACACCCGCCACCGCGGAGACGGCCGGCCCGGCCCCCACCCAGGCCGCCCACCTCGCCGACCGCCTCCGCGAGAACCCGGTCCACGTCACCGACCAGCTTCCCCGCGCGGTCCCGCGCTCCACGGCCCCCGACTTCGCGAGGCTCGCGCGGAAGACCGGCGTCCCGACGTACGTCCTGGTCCTGCCCTCGCCGAGCGTCCAGGACGGCAAGGCACTACTCGGCGCGGTGCACGACCGGCTGGGGCGGGACGGCCTGTACGTGCTGCTCGACGACAGGTCGGTGACCGATGCCGTGGCCTACGGCGTCCACGCCCCGGCCGACGACGCCTGGACCGTCCAGCTCTACGAACTCCCCTACGACGCGGGCGTCCTGGCGAGCTTCGAGCGCTTCGTGGAGGCCGTCGCCGAGGGCCCGGAGAAGGCGGCGGCCCGTGCTCGGGCGGCGCGGGAGCGGTACGAAGACGACGAGCCGGCGCCGATGTACGTCAGCGAGACCGACCGCCGCAACCAGTCCTTCCTCACGGGCATGCTGCTCACCGGCGTACCGCTGCTGATCCTGCTCACGGCGGCGTACGCGGGTCGCCGGCGCCGCCGGTACGCAGGCCGCTCGACGGGGCTCACCGAACCCGGCAGGCACTCCGGCCACCCGTCAGGGCTCACGGAACCCGGCAAGAACTCCGGCCACCCGTCAGGGCTCACCGAACCCGGCAAGAACTCCGGCCACCCGTCAGGGCTCACCGAGCCCGGCAGGAACTCCGGCCGCTCGGCACGCCGGATGCGGCTGGCCGTCGTCTCCGCGGCTGCCGCTGCCGCTGCCGCCGTCGCCGTCGCCCTCACCGCCACCGCCGTCTTCGACCAGACCGCGTCGAGCCCGGCGAAACCGCCCACCCCCGCCGAGATGTCGGCCCGCGTCGAACGCGTCGCGGCCGGTCTGCGGCAGGATCCGGTCTACGCCGACCCCGAAAGCCCCCGGGTCCTCGACACCCGCCAACAGGACCGTCTGCACGACCGGATCCGCGCCTTCGGGCGCTCCGAGGGCGGCGGCCCGGTGTACGTGTCGCTCGTGCCGCAGCCGTCCGAGAGCGAGGCGGCCGGCGACGCGGAACTCTTCGCCGCCGCGGTGCACGCCAAGCTGCGCGCGGACGGGGTGTACGTCGTGGCCGATCCCGGCGACGGCACGATCGACGTCTTCAACCACGGCCTGCGGCTGGACGCCAACCATCTCTTCCTGGATCTGCCGGAGTCCGTCTCGCTCGGCGACCGCAGGGCGGACGAGGCCGACGACCATCTCTTCGGCGAACGCCTCGACGCGCTGATGACCTTCCTCGACAAGACCCCGCGCACGGACCGGCCCAACGACGGCTTCGCCCCCGCACCGGCGCCGAGCCCCGCCGAGGAGACCGCCCTCCCCCCGCTGTTCGCCACCGACTTCTGGCCCGGCCTGGGCGTGGGCGCCTTCGCGGCCCTCCTGCTCTCCGCCGTCCTGGCCGGCGTGACTTCGCTGCTGCTGCGGTGGCGCAAACCCACACCGCGACCGGCCCACACCCTGTCCCTCACCTCACCGACGGAACCGTCGCCGTCGTACCTGCGGCGTACGGCCCAGGCCGAGATCAGCGCTCTCACAAGGGAGTTCGGTGCATCGGGCGACACCGGCGAGGGCACCCGCGCCTGGGACTGCCTCGACGCGGCGACGCTGCTCCTCGACGGCGACCTCGACCGCGCCCGCCGGTCGGGAACGGACCCCGCGACCCTGCTCGCCGTCATCGTGCTGGCCCGGGCCGGCCGTGCCGCGCTCGCCGGCGACGACAACACGTTGTGCTGCGGCGTCAATCCCCTGCACGGGCCCGGCGTGCGGCTCTCCCACGTCCGGGTCTCGGACGCGCCCCACGACCGGCGCCTGCTCCCCGTCTGCGCGTGGTGCCGCGACGCGGCCATCGCCGACCCCCTGGGCACCCCGGACAGGCTGCTGAAGCTGCCCGCCCCGTCCGGCGGTGGCCGCGTCCCCTACTACGACGCCACCGACGGCCCACTGACGGCCGTACCCAGGGGAATCCCCCGGCTCATCGACAAGGTGAGGGAGACCGCAGGTGTCCACTGACGTCAGGCGCACACCGACCGTCCTCGCGGTGCTGCTGCTGGCAGTACTCACCGGCACACCCACCCACGCGGCGGACGGCGACGCCGGCCCGAGCCCCGGGCAGCGCATCGCCGACGCACTGCGCACCTCGCCCATCTACGTCGACGAGGCGTACGCCGACGCCGTACCGCCGTCCCGCCGACGGCAGTTGGCCGACCGGATCGCCCGCACGGGCCTGCCCATCAAGGTCGTCCTGACGCCCCTCACCAAGGGCGACGCCTTCGACGGCGACTCCGACGTCCTCGCGGGGACGGTCCGCGACCGCCTCCCCGAACAGCGCGAACTCATCCTCATCACCACGGACGACGACTTCTCCGACTCCCTGCAGGGCTACGAGTGGCCCGCCGACACGCACCAGACCCGCGACGCGGTGGCCGCGGCCGGCTTCCTGGACGAGATGCGGGACGCGGGCCTGGCGGACCTGACGGCGAAGGCCGTGGACCTGGTGGCTGAGGGGAAGGGGGAGCAGCGCTACGAGGAGGCGACGCGGGCCCTGGACGGCCCGGCGGAACAGCCGTCCACGAAGCCGGCGTCCGGCTCGGGCACGACCCCGAGGGTGCTGCTCTGGCCGGCCGTCGCGGCGGCCCTGGCCCTCCTCGCTTTCGCGACGCGCTCTCTGCTCCGATCCCGCAGGCCGGCCGCGAACGTCCCCCACGTGGTGTTCGCGACGGCCCGGGCGGCCGACGAGGCGGCGGTGCGGCGCAGGGCGGAGGCGGAGGTCCTGGCCCTGGGCGAGGCGACCCAGTCCGCCGAGATCACCACGACACCCGCTCTCCAGGACGCCCTGGACGCCTACGCCGCAGCCGGCAAGGTCCTGGACGAGGCCCGGGGCCTGCCGGACCTGGCGGGCGTCCTGGCCCTGGTCCGGGAGGGCCGCAACGCCCTCACCGACACCCCGGCCCACGCCGCCCTGCCCCTCTGCTTCTTCAATCCCCTGCACGGCCAAGCCGTCCGCCGCACCGGCTGGCGCCCACTGGGCCGCCGCGAGCGGCTGGACGTCGCGGTGTGCCAGGACTGCGACCAGGCCCTGCGGAACGGCCGCGCCCCGGAGGCCCTCACGGACACGGACGAGGACGGCCGGACCGTCCCCTACTTCGAGGTACCGGCCGGGCGGAGCGCCTGGGCAGCGACGGGATACGGCTCACTGATGCCGCCGTCGGCGGGACTGCGAGGGGGCGTGTACTGACCGCCACCTACCCGGTATGACCCACGTTTTCACACCAATTCGCTCTGGTGAAACCGGAAACCACACCGGTAGCGTCAGTGCCCATACTGAACATTTGCCTGTCACGGGGAGCCATCGTGAAGCGCCGCCCATTGCCCGTTGCCATCGCACTGACGGCAACGGCAGCACTGTTGTTGACGTCCTGCGGCAGCGAGGACGACACGTCCGGCGACAAGGACCAGATCGCCGGAGCCGGCCAGGGATCCGAGTCACCGAAGAAGCCGGCGAACCCGTCCTCCGCACCGGCGGAGGACAAGCCGGACGGCGTGGACGTGTCCCTGCCGAAGGACATGAACCTGGTCTTCGACTGGGACAGGCCGGAGGACGAGAACGAGGCGGCTGCGATGGATGATGCGGCGAACTTCCTCCGCGCGATCTACCGGGGCGTTGACAAGCGCACCACCAAGGACGCGGCCGTGACCGCCTATTCCACGGGCGAGGGACTTCGCTACGCGAAGGTGCAGATCGACAGCAGGGTCGACGGCGGCTGGACGGCCACCGGGACCCGGCGCCACTACCAGGCCACCACCCGGTCCGCCCCGAACGGCAAGTCAGTGGAAGTCGCGTTCTGCGTCGACTCGAGCAAGTTCTACGGCAAAGAGATCAAGACCGAGAAGATCCTGAAGAGCAAGCCCAGTATCGCCGACTTCGACTACTTCAGGATCGTGATGGTCAAGTTCCCGACCGGTGAGGGCCTCTGGCAGGCGTCCAAGGTCTTCGTGGAGGGAAAGGCGGAGAAGTGCCGGTGAACAGAAGACGGCGCAACACCCTTCTCACGAGCGCGATGGCCCTGACGCTGCCCCTCGGCGCTCTCATCCTCTCCGAACCGGCTCACGCGGTGGAACCGACGGGCAACGGCCAGGGCGCCAGCACGGAACAGCAGGGTGGCGGCGACGGAACCGGCATCTACGCCGCCGCCCGCATCCAGTACTCCGGATCCGTCGCGAAGAACGGCGGCACCGGGAACGTGACGTCCACGGACGTCAACTGGACACCCCCGCCCTGCTGGTACGCCCCCTATCTCGGCGCCAAGGACTTCAAGAAGAAGATGTCCAAGGACATCGACAGCATGAAGAACGCCCCCGGCATGACGGGCACCGCGGGCTCGGCCATCGGCGAGATGCAGCGGCACTACGAAGACGGCTACGGCTGGACCGACACTCCCGGGTACGAGGACTACAACGTCAAGAACGACGGAAAGGGCATGTTCTGGGCCGGCGTCGAGAACCCGAACGAGCCCGACTACCTCAAGCGGACCTCGTGCACCGACCTCCCCTTCTGGGTCGAGAACGGCGAGGCCCCGCCGCCCCAGCACGAAGAGGCCATCAAGCCGGAGATGCTCGCCGCGCTCGCGTACCAGCACATGCAACTGCCCGACACCAAGGTCACCCTGGCGCCCGAGGCGGAGACCAAGGTGAACCTGCCGACCTGGGCCTGGCTCGACAAGGCCGTCTTCGACGAGGTCCAGGCCACGGCCGCCCTCAACGTCCCCGGCTTCAACATCCAGGCCACCACCACCGCCAGACCGGTGTCCCTCAAGCTGGAGCCCGGCACCGAGGACGCCGTGACGTACCCGGCCTCCGGTGAATGCGTCATCAACGCCGACCACTCCATCGGCGAGCCCTACGCCAAGGGCAAGGCGGACGACACACCGCCCTGCGGCATCAGGTACCTCCGCTCCTCAGGCGACGGCGCGTACAAGCTCAAGGCCACCATCACCTGGGACATCGCCTGGACCGGCACCGGCGGCGCGGGCGGCGACCTCCCCAACGGGACCTTCGGCAACGAGCAGGCCGTCACCGTCCAGGAGATCCAGGCCGTGAACCGCTGACGTCGCGCAGTGCACCCGGGCTGCAGCGCAAACCCTTACAGCTCGGGCCGCTGCTATTCCTACCAATGACTCACCTTTCCACAACAACAACACCGAACGTCTGCACACCCCCACAGGATCCGCTCCACCGCCTCAAGAAAGATGAGCCAGCATTGCCCGCATTCGCATGAATTTGCGCCGAGCTTCGCCCTGGCGAAACCAGCAGGCCTAACGATAACGTACGTACGCTTAACCACATCTCTGTCTCACGGGGGAGCCAATTTGAAGCGCCATCCTCTTATGTCCAGCGCCGCTCCGGCACTGATCGCCAAGCCTCCACCCCGACACCGCAAATCCCACAGAACCCCGCAGGTCACCGCCACCTGGCGTCCGCGCGTGAAGTGAGAGGCTGAACAACTCATGGCAGGCGACTCCGACCTCGTCGTCAATGTCGAGCTACTCGTCAAGTCGGAATCACGGCTCAAGAGCATCCATAAAGAGCTCAAGAGCCTCAACAACCGAAAAGAAGACATGAGTCCCTATTGGGGCAGCAGCGAAATAGCGAATGCTATGGGAAAATTCGTTGACAACTGGGATGATCACCGCAGCAAGCTGCTCGAAAACCTTGAAGGCGTCAGCGGGCTGGTGAAGTCGACGATCGATGGCTTCACGGGTGCGGACAAGCAGCTGGCCGACGAGCTGCGGAAGGCAAGGAAGAAGAAGTGACGACGCCTTCCAAGGCCCGCCCGCGCGACTGGCACCCTCTAGCCGATTCCGACCCCGTGCCCGGCGACCCGGAGGAAATCCGACGCGAGGTCCGGCACATGAAGTCCGTCGCAAGTTCGCTCCGCGAGCAGACGAAGATGCTGCGCGGAATCGGCAACGACAACGAGCTCAAGGGAAAGTACGCCGCAAAACTCAAGGACGAGGCTGACGATCTCGAGAAGCGCCTGGGACAGGTCGCGGACCGGTATGAGCGAGTTCACGGCCATCTGACGAACTGGGCGAACGACCTGGAGGACTTCCAGACCGAGGCCGACAAGGTTCTGACCAACGCGAAGCGGGAACAGGAAAACCTCGAAGCAGAGAAGGCCAAGCAGGAAACCGGGGACGACAAGAAGCCAAGCCCTTCACCCAGCGGCACAAAGAGCGACCCGCTCCAGGATTACCGGGACCAGCTCGAACGCATCAAGGGTGACCGCGACGAACGAGCCCGCCACCACGCCGACAAGATCCGAGACCAGCTGGACGATGCGCTCGAAGACAGCCTGTGGGACGACTTCAAGGGCTGGATCCACGACAACATCGACACGATCAAGATCGTGCTGGACGCCCTGGGGTGGGTAGCCACGATCGTAGGCGTGGTCGCGCTCTTCATCCCAGGGCTGAACGTCCTGGCACTCGTGCTCGGCGGCATCATTCTGGGGGCCAGAGCGCTCTTGGCCGCGGCGGGCGAGGCGAGCTGGATGGAGGTGGCTATGGACTCGATCGGGCTACTCACCATGGGCGCCGGACGACTCGGCCTCACCATGCTGAAGGGCGCCAGCGCAGCAACCAAGACTGCCGCCGTCGCCTCCCGCACCTCCCGCGTCAAGACCGGGCTCGCCGCCCACAAGTCGATGATGAACTCGCTTCAGCGGGCCATCGCCAACACCGCGGACGAAGGAGCGAAGAAGTTCTACAAGGACCTTCTCACCTATACGCGGAAAAGGATCGCTGGTGAAGCCGGACGGGTGACCAAGGAGCTTCCGCAGCCGAGTGCGGCATCGAAGTGGGCACATCTGGGTGACGACGAACTCGCTGCACATGCATCGCAGTTCGCCAAGAACAAGGCTGCCTTCCCCGACGCAGCGGTCGGGAACACCGCCAAGGCTCGGGCCGGCTACGGCATTGCCATGGCCGCCATCTACGCTGGAGCCGGCGCCGACGCCACCGACAAGGTTTTCGGCCAGAGCGACGCATGGAGTGCGGCATCCAAAGGGACTGGCGGCGTCCTTCCCGACAAGTGGTCCAGCGAAGGCTACAACGACTGGAAAGAAAACACATGGAAAGCGCCGATCGGTTCCACGTGGTGAGTGGCGGCACAAGGAGTTTGGGACTCACATGACATCACAGGGGAACGTGTCCGGCTCTCTCGTCGACCGACTGGGCGGCGGGGTCGTGGCACTGGCACGGCTGTGCAGCATCGTGCCCTTTGTCTACCTTCTCGTCTACGTCGGCGGTGCTTTCTTCATCCCCAAGTCACTGGGCCCTGCATGGGTGTGGCTGCAACGGGGCGTCGTTTCGGCTGCCATTGCCTGTCTCCTGATCCTTTTCCTCCAGAACCCGCGCCCCCAGCACCGCCCCGCAGGCTTGACCCATGCGATGGCCATCTCCTTCATGCTGGTCCTGCCCTCGATCGTCACCAGTTACTGGGTGGGTGTGCTCGGGGCGCTCGTGACACCGCTTCTGGTGCTGTGCTCCGCGATCTGGGAAAAGGTGCGACGTGTCTGAGACCACCTCCAGCCTGGCCGCAACGCCCGTCGGCTACAACCTTGTCCCCCCGCCCGGCTGGGACATGATCCCGCTGCGCGAGGGGACGAGCGAGGCGATCAAGCGCATCGTCGACCGTTCGGTTGACGAACTCCCGGACGACATCCCGCGTGACGACCTGGCCAAGGCGCGCATGGAGCTGATCAAGCGGTTGAAGAGGGTCGCCCGACAGGCCCGTGAATCGCGTGCCATGGACCTCCACCTGCCGGTCGAGCGCGTGGATGGAATGGCACTCCCGGCCTCCTTCATCGTCTCTGAACCTCTCACCGCGCCGGTGGTCGGACTGGACTCGGGCCTAATCCTCAGCTCGCTGCGTCCCGACGCCTCGCAGAGCGAGGAGGTCACCATCGACGGCGCAATCGGATTCCGCGTGGACGGCACGGCTCAGCCAGACAACGACAGGGATGTCGAATTCGCCTCCCGACGTGTCGAGTACATCGTCCAAATTCCGAACTCAACACCGCTCAAGTGGCTGACCATCTCCTTCAGCACCATCGCGGACGGCCGACCGGACAGCGAGATGGCGGACCTTCTGGTCGACCTGTTCGACGCCGTGATGACTACGTTTCGTTGGAGCCACTGATGAGGTTTGTGGAAACGGACTCGGAGACCCTCCAGTGGTTTCCGACCTCTATGCACTGGAACAGCGAAGGCGAGCGGGACGAATGGGCGGAACTCTGCGCTCTCGCGGTACTGCACGCGCACGAGGAGAACCCGAAGCGTCGCAGAATCAAGGGCCTCCGGAGGCTTCTGTCCGCCTTCGTCGCGGACTTCTCCAAGTTGACGCCGGCTGACCAGGCGTTCCTGTTCATCCCGGACCCCGACGAGCTGCCTGTACCAGCCTTTCTTCTCCTAGCCGAGTCCGAGGGCCATCGAGATACCACTCTGCGGCAGATCGTTCAGGCGGACTCCGAACGCTCGGTACGTGAGGTGGAGGTCGATCCATTCACCACTGAGCGGTTGGGCGAAGGCCTCCGCTCCACTCGCTATTGGTCGACCACCGACGAGCGGCTCTTCGTTACCGTACGATACGGCTGGCGGGTCGAAAAGATGGGAATCGACCTGTGCTTCTACATGGTGTGGAACGATCCAGGCCGGATGGCTGCTTATGCAGAGGCTGTGGATGAGTTCACCCAAAGTCTCTGGGTGAGCGAGGTCGAGTAACGCAGGCCCAACAAGAGGTCAATTACCCTGTCTTGCCATCATATGCGGTCTCTCGCACCCCGGCGTTGGCCGCCGTTGCTCCGCCTTTGGCACCGTGGTCGGCCGAGCCTGCTGCCGCCTTGCCGGAACTTTGCTGAAGCAGCTTGATGACCTTGGCCGCCTTGGGGCCATCTCGCGCCATCTTCAGCTCGCCGATGTCCATGACGACGTCGACCCATGAGCCGTTTCCGGTTGTCGCCAGGGTGATAAGGATCAGCGTCACCGCGATGGTCAGGCCAAGCGCGATCCGTCTCACGACAGGGATGAACATGGCGATGACCCCAAAGGCTGTGGCTAAGACGTCGTCTCATTTGGGTTTGTAATCCTGCGGCATGACGATTGTGGAGCGGCTGGTCCCGGACGGGTTGTGGGAGTTGTTCCAGCGGGTGGTGCCGCCCGCGCCGACGCGTCCGCAGGGCGGTGGGCGGCGCCGGTACGGCGACCGTGAGGTGCTGGCGGCGATCAT
>NZ_JBHYQH010000022.1:0-109731 GCF_042746715.1 Streptomyces sp. NPDC058741
CAGACACCGCGCCAAGCGCCACGACGTCGGCAAGACCGTCAAACGCGCCGAGACCATCAAGGAACACGAAGCCCGCCGAGGATAAACGTCAAGCTCAGGCGGCGGCAACCGCGTCCACGACCTGATCCGCGTCTTCGCCGTCCGCCAGTACGAGGAGCTGCCGCCGGAGGAACGGAACGCTCCGGTGGAACGCCTGGTCCGGGCCTACAGGGATGCCGTCGTCCACTGGGCGGCTCAGTGCGCCCCCGAACTGCGCGCCGAGATCGACCCCGAGCGCGTGTCGGACCTGCGGGACGCGCCGGCACCGGCCGCCGAGTGGGTCGCCGGAGAGCAGGACCGTCTCCTCTGGCCGATCGACCGCGCGCGCAGCCTCGGGCTGAACGCGGCGGCGGGGATCGGGGAGGCGCCGTCGTGCTTCCTCGACGACATCACTCTCGCCCCGGACTCGGCCGACTGGCTCTTCGACGCTCCCGCGGAAAGCCCGGCCCAGGGTGCTCACCGGTCCGCGCAGGGCACGTGCGCGGGCTGCCGTGGCCGAAGGCAACCCGGACAGGGTGCTGTCGCTCCTGGCCTCACACGGCCCCGACGCGGCGGAGGGCTCCGGGGACCCGGTCGCACGGGCCGGGACGCGATGGTCGTGGCCCGAGCGCACTCCGTGCGGGGCGATGACCGCACCGCCCTCGATCGCATGACGACCGCGGCGGACAGGCTACGCGCGGCCGGCGACTCCTGGCACACCCTCGGTTCCCTGGAGTTGCTGGGCGAGCTGCAGCGCTGGCACGGACGGCCCGAGCCGGGTGAGCAGAGCCGGCGGGACGCTTTGAGCATCGCCGGACAAGCGGGTGACCTGAGAGCTCAGGCGCGTCTGCGGCGCACCCTGCCGGAGACGCTGGGCTGTCTGCGCCGCCCCACGGAGGCGGTCCCGCTCCTCGAGACGGCGAGGGACGACTTCAGGCTCCTCGGCGACCGCCGCGGGGAGGGAGGCCACCGCGTACGCGCTCGGCAGGATCTACCGGCTCCTCGGAGAGCGCCGGAAGGCACTCGACTGCCACAGCAGGGCCGAGGGCATCTTGGGCCCGATGGGCGAACGGTTGCGGGTCTGCCGGGTCAACAACGCCCGAATCCGCGGCCTCGCCGGTATGGGACGACTCGATGACGCCGCCGCCACCGCCCGTGAGGCGATCACGTTGTTCGAGCAGCTCGGCAACACGATGCGGGTGGCGCACACCCAACGGGACGTCGGCTGGCTGCATCTGCGCGCCGGACGTCCGGCGGACGCCGAGGCACCGCTCACGCACGCTGTGAACGCCTGCGCCGCGGCCGGCGATGCCTACGCGGGCGCCATGGCCCGTCACCCGCGAGGTGTGGCCCATCGCGAACTCGGCCGGTACCCGGAGGCCCATTCCGACTTCGACGCCGTGCTGGACGTCTGCAGGGCGGGTTCCTGCGCGTGGAACCAGGCCGCGGTCAGCACGACGTCATCCGCACCCTCCTGGCGGAAGGCCGCGCCGAAGAGGCCGACGTGTGGAGCGGGACATCTCCGCCACCAACCCGATCTTCGATCGCACGCACAGCCGGGACGGAGCGGTCGCGGTGCCCGACGAGGACTGACGCGGGCAGGCCTCAGCGCGGTGCGGACGGGCACCCGGCAGGCTTCCTTGCCCCTGTGCCGCACGGCTGTTTGACTCGCCGTATGACGCATCACGGGGGACGGCGGACCCAGGCCGAGCGCGACGCGATCACCGTCGAGATCGGGTACGCCCTGTGCAGCGCGGTCTTCGCGGCGGCGGTCGTCTTCGGGGCCGTGGCCGGTCCGGCCCTGCTCTTCGACCTCCCCGGCACCGTGGAGAGGATGCTGCTGGGTACCGGGACGGCGCTCGCGCCCGTGCTGTTCGCGGCCCGGGTCGTCAGCGTGCTGGTGCGGTTCCGGGGGGCTGCTCAGCCCAGCCAGCCCGGCCGTACCAGCCCGGACTCGTAGGCCAGGACGACCAGTTGGGCCCGGTCGCGGGCGCCGAGCTTCACCATCGTGCGGCTGACGTGGGTCTTGGCGGTGAGGGGGCTGACGACCAGCCGGCGGGCGATCTCCTCGTTGGACAGGCCGATGCCGACCAGGGCCATCACCTCCCGCTCCCGCTCGGTGAGCCGCGCCAGGGCGTCGGCCGCCGCCGGTTCCTTGGAACGGGCCGCGAACTCGGCGATCAGCCGGCGCGTCACGCCCGGTGACAGCAGTGCGTCGCCCGCGACCACCGCCCGGACCGCGCGCAGGAGTTCATCGGGTTCGGTGTCCTTGACCAGGAACCCGGAGGCGCCCGAACGGAGTGCCTCGAAGACGTACTCGTCGAGTTCGAAGGTGGTGAGCATGACCACCCTGACATCCTTCAGGGCCGCGTCCCGCGTGACCTGGCGGGTCGCGGCGAGGCCGTCGAGGCCGGGCATGCGGATGTCCATCAGGACGACGTCCGGGCGCAGTTCGCGGATCCTGCGGACGGCCTCCTCCCCGTCGGCGGCCTCCGCGGCCACCTCGATGTCCGGCTGCGCGTCGAGCAGCGCCCGGAACCCGGCCCTGACCAGCGACTGGTCATCGGCGAGCAGTACGCGGATCACCGGTCCTCCTCCCGTGGTGCGGTCGCTGCGGCCCGCCGGCCGGCGGACGTCCTGAGCGGCAGCACGGCGAGCACCCGGAAACCGCCGTCCGGGCGGGGCCCGGCCTCGATGGTGCCACCCAGCGCGGCGGCCCGTTCCCGCATCCCCGCCAGTCCTTTGCCGCTGCCGCCCGCGTCGGCCCCGGTCGCCGGCCCGTCGTCGTCGACGCGCAGCCGCAGCACGTCCGCCTCCTGCGTGAGGTGCACGCGCGCGTGCCGCGATCCGGAGTGGCGGACGACGTTGGTCAGCGCCTCCTGGACGATCCGGATAGCGGCGAGGTCCGTGCCGGGCGCGAGGCGCGGCGGCTCGCCTTCGACGTCGACCGCCAGCCCCGCGCTCGCCGCCTGGGCCACGAGTTCGGGCAGCCGCTCCAGACCGGGCGCCGGGGCGCGGGGCGCGTCGCCGGGCGCGCGCAGGGTGTCGAGCACCTGTCGGACCTCTCCGAGCGCCTCCTTGCTCTGGGCCTTGATGGTCGTGAGCGCCGTACGGGCCTGTTCCGGGTCGGTGTCGAGCAGCGCGAGACCCACCCCGGCCTGCACGTTGATCACGGAGATGCTGTGCGCGAGGACGTCGTGCAGCTCGCGCGCGATCAGCAGTCGCTCCTCGTCCGCCCGCCGGCGGGCGGCCGCGGCGCGCTCGGCCCGTTCGCGCGCCCACTGCTCCCGACGGACCCGGAACAGCTCCGAGACCGCCGCGATGGCCACCACCCAGGTGGCGACGACGATCTCCTCACCCCAGGAGACGGCCGAGTCCCCAGGCGGCGGCAGCCACCGGTAGAGCCAGTGCGCCACCAGGACGTGCCCCGCCCAGAGCATGCCCATCGCGGCCCAGGCGGCGAGGCGGTGCCCCGCGACGATCGCGCTGAAGCACGCCAGCGCGACGGTGAGGAACACCGGACCGTACGGATAGCCCGCCCCGAGATAGACCATGACGGTGCCGGCCGTGCCGAACACCACGGCCACCGGATGCCGCTTCCGCCACAGCAGCAGGCCTCCGGCGACGAGCAGCAGCACGCGCGCGAAAAGGTCCAGGTCCGCCCGCCGGCCCTCCTGCCCGTGGGCGGCGAGGTGTGTTCCGACCAGCACGAAGGCCGTGACGACAAGGGTGGACCGCCAGGGCAGGCGGGGCGCGCGCTCCCGGTCCACCCACCGGTCCCACCGGCCAGGCCCGTGCCGCCACCACTGCGGCGGGCCTCCCCGCACGCGCTGCTCGTCCATACCGGCCACGCTAGACGCCGTGCCCGCCCGGCGGCGTCCCCCGGGCGTGGCGGTCGCCCGTACTCCCGGGGAAGTACGTTCTCCCCGAGAAGTACGTTGCCCTCCTCCACTTTCTCTGACTAAGGTCAGAGAATGACGACGGAGCAGGTGGATCAGGTACGGCGCTTCAATCGGACGGTCACCGAGCGCGTCGGCATGCTGCACGACCACTATCTGGGCGGCACACGCCCCTACGGCCAGGCGCGGCTGCTCTGGGAGATCGGCGACGCGGGCACGCACGACGTCCGCAGCGTCCGGGACCGGCTCGGCCTCGACTCCGGCTACGCGAGCCGGCTGCTGCGGGCACTGGAGCGCGACGGACTCGTCGCCGTCGAGCCCCACCCCCGCGACGGGCGGGTGCGCACCGTGCGGCTGACCGAGGCCGGGCGGAAGGAGCGCGCCGCCCTCGACGACCGCAGCGACGCACTCGCCGCATCCCTCCTCGACCCGCTCGACGCCGGGCAGCGGGACCGGCTGACCGCCGCCATGACCGAGGTCGAGCGGCTGCTCACCGCCTCGGTGGTGTCCGTGGAGGTGCTCGACCCCGACCATCCGGACGCCGTGTCCTGCCTGCGGGCCTACGTCACCGAACTGGCGGAGCTCTTCGAGGGCGGCTTCGACCCCGCGCGCACCCTGCTCCCCGATCCGGGCGAACTGCGGGCGCCGCGCGGCCTGTTCCTCGTCGCGCGGCTGCACGGTGAGCCGGTGGGCTGCGCCGGGCTGAAGCTGCCGGCCGGGGCACCCGCCGAGATCAAACGGCTGTGGGTCTCCCCCGGCACCCGAGGCCTCGGCCTGGCCCGGCGCCTGCTGTCCGAACTGGAGGAACGCGCCGCACGGCACGGCCACGACCTGGTGCGGCTCGACACCAACAAGGCTCTGCAAGCGGCCACCCGCCTGTACCGCACCGCCGGTTACACCGAGGTCCCCGCCTTCAACGACGAGCCGTACGCCCACCACTGGTTCGAGAAGCGCCTCACCCCTGAAACCGCCGGGACTCCGTGACACGAGAGGCGGGCTTGTCCTGCCGGTGGACCAGTCCCACCTGGTGGGCCAGCTGTCCCGCCGCGTGCCGGAAGAAGACCGCCCGGTCCTCCACCACCCGGTGGAACTGCCCGAACACCTCGAACCCCACCAGCCCGTAGAGCTGGGCCCAGGCCGCTACGAGAGCCGTGACCGTCTCGGGCGGGAGGTCGGGCGCGAGGTCGGCGGCCATCCGCTCGGCCTCCGGGCGCAGGTCGGCCGGGAGGACGGGCCGCGCCAGGCCGGGACCACGGTAGGCGTCGCGCGCGATGCCGATCAGGAGAAGGCCGACACGGGCCGCCGCCGGGACGGTGGTCTGGGGCGCGGTGTAGCCGGGGACGGGCGAGCCGTAGATCAGGGCGTACTCGTGCGGGTGGTCGAGCGCCCAGCCCCGCACGGCCTCGCACACCGCGACCCAGCGCTGCGGGGCGCCGGCGTCCGCGACGGCCTCGTGGCCTTTCTCGGCGCTTTCACCCAGGGAGTCGTAGGCGTCGATGATCAGGGCGGTCAGCAGGTCGTCGCGGCTGGGGAAGTAGCGGTAGAGCGCCGAGGACACCATGCCGAGCTCACGGGAGACAGCCCGCAGGGAGAGCCGGGCGGCCCCCTCGGCCGCGAGTTGCCTGCGCGCCTCGTTCTTGATGGCCGCGGTCACTTCGATCCTGGCCCGGGCACGGGCGCTGTGTGCGGAGCTCATGCGGGGCAGTGTGCCATGAATGCGGAGCGGTGCACACAAACGAGAGCAGTGCACACGGATGAGAGCAGCGCACACCGACGAGAGCAGCACACACACCCAGGAGAGCGCTACACCGGCGAGAGCGGCGGACGCCAGCGAGAGCGGTGCACACAAGCAGGAGCGCCGCCCGCATTCGAGAGCACCGAACCGAAGTGAGAGCACTGCTCTTGAAGAACGTCCCCACCTCAGGCAAACTGACCCCAACAGAGCGAGAGCAGTGCTCACACGCGTGAGCACTGCTCCTTACCCCAGGGGAACCCCATGTCCGCTCACGTGCAGAAGCCCGGCTGGTTCACGGTCAACGTCCTGAACCGGTTCGTCGCCTGGCTGACCCGCCGCGGCGTCAGCGTCTGGGGCTCCCGCGTGCTCGCCGTCCGCGGCCGCAAGAGCGGCCAGTGGCGCACCACCCCGGTCAACCTGCTCACCCTCGACGGCAGGCAGTACCTCGTGGCGCCCCGCGGCCACGTCCAGTGGACGCACAACATGCGGGCCGCGGGCGGCGGCGAGCTGCGACTGGGCGGGCACGTGGACACGTTCACCGCGTCCGAGGTGGCCGACGACGCCAAGGCTCCGGTCCTGCGCGCCTACCTCAAGCGCTGGAAGGCGGAGGTCGGAGTCTTCTTCAACGGCGTCGGGCCCGACTCCCCCGAGGCGGAGCTGCGCCGCATCGCCCCCGACCACCCGGTGTTCGAGATCACGATGACGGGCTGACCCGCGACGGTTCGGCCTCGTCGTCCGTCACGGCGGGGCGGCGGTCCATCACCGTCAGGGCCCGCTGGGCCAGGGGGTGCGTGCGGACGATCTCGCCCAGTGACGTCGAGCCCCGGGTGATGTCCCTGAACGCCTTCCACGCCGGGCGGAACCCCGTCAGCACCGCGTGGAAGAGACCGGGGCTGCGTTCGAACACCGTCAGCAGCCGCTTGCCGACGCTCATCTCCACACCGAGGCCCGCCTTGACGGCGAACGCGTAGTTGAGGGCCTGCCGGCGGGTGTCCACCGCGTCGTGCGCCTCGGCGATCCGCACCGCCCACTCCCCCGCGAGCCGCCCGGAGCGCAGCGCGAAGGAGATGCCCTCGCGGGTCCACGGCTCCAGCAGCCCGGCCGCGTCGCCGCAGACCAGCACCCGGCCGCGCGACAGCGGCGAGTCCTCGGCGCGGCAGCGGGTCAAGTGCCCGGAGGAGATGCTCGGTTCGAAGCCGGCCAGGCCCAGGCGGCCGATGAATTCCTCCAAGTACCTCTTGGTGGCGGCGCCTTCACCGCGGGCCGAGATCACCCCGACGGTGAGGGTGTCGCCCTTGGGGAAGACCCAGCCGTAACTGCCGGGCATGGGGCCCCAGTCGATGAGCACCCGGCCCTTCCAGTCCTCCGCGACGGTGTCCGGCACCGGGATCTCCGCCTCCAGGCCGAGGTCCACCTGCTCGACCTTGACCCCGACGTGGGCGCCTATGCGGCTGGCGCTGCCGTCCGCCCCGACCACGGCCCGGGCGAGCACGACCTCGCCGCCCTGCAGCACGACGGCGACCGTGCGCCGGTCCGGCACCGCCGAGCCGTGCTGCTCGACCCGCTGGACCGTGACGCCCGTGCGCAGCTCGGCGCCCGCCTTCTGCGCGTGCTCGACGAGTTGCTGGTCGAACTCGGGCCGGTTGATCAGGCCGAACAGCATCTGCTTGGAGCGGCGGGTGCGCGTGAAGCGGCCGTTGTTCGAGAACGTCACCGCGTGCACCCGGTCCTTGAGCGGCAGCTCGAAGCCGGGCGGCAGGGCGTCGCGCGAAGGGCCGATGATGCCGCCGCCGCACGTCTTGTAACGAGGCAGCTCGGCCTTCTCCAGCAACAGCACGCGTCTGCCCGCGACGGCCGCCGCGTACGCGGCCGTAGCACCCGCGGGTCCCGCGCCCACCACGACGACGTCCCACACCTGCCGCACGTCGTCCGCCGAAGAGTTCTCGCTGCTCACGATGGTCTACTGCTCCCGATCAAGCCGCCCGCTGCTGCTGTCTCCCGCATCCTACGGCGGACCCGCTCGCAGGCCGCTGTGGGAGGATCTACAGCACTCACCGCTACAACGTCGCACCCACAAGGAGCGTGCCCATGTCGTCGAATCCGGTCGCCGATACCGTCGCCTCGCTGATGCCCAGGGCGAGGGAGGAGCTCGCCGAACTGGTGGCCTTCCGGTCGGTGGCGGACTTCGACCAGTTCCCGAGGAGCGAGAGCGAGGGCGCGGCACGCTGGGTCGCGGACGCGCTGACCGCCGAGGGCTTCCAGGACGTGGCGCTGCTCGACACCCCCGACGGCACGCAGTCGGTCTACGGCTTCCTGCCCGGCCCGGAGGGCGCGAAGACCGTCCTGCTGTACGCGCACTACGACGTGCAGCCGCCGCTGGACGAGGCCACCTGGAGCACCCCGCCCTTCGAGCTGACGGAGCGTGACGGGCGCTGGTACGGGCGCGGTGCCGCCGACTGCAAGGGCGGCGTGATCATGCATCTGCTGGCGCTGCGCGCGCTGAAGGCGAACGGCGGCGTGCCGGTGCACGTGAAGGTGATCGCCGAGGGCTCGGAGGAGATGGGCACCGGCGGTCTGGAGCGGTACGCCGAGGAGCACCCGGAACTGCTGGCGGCCGACACGATCGTGATCGGCGACGCGGGCAACTTCCGGGTGGGCCTGCCGACCGTCACCTCGACCCTGCGGGGCATGACGCTGGTGCGGGTGAGCGTCGACACGCTCGCGGGCAACCTGCACTCAGGCCAGTTCGGCGGTGCCGCGCCCGACGCGCTGGCCGCTCTGATCCGCGCGCTGGACTCGCTGCGCGCCGAGGACGGTTCGACGACCGTCGACGGACTCGCCGCGGACACGTCCTGGGACGGGCTGCAGTACGACGAGGGGCAGTTCCGGCAGGACGCCAAGGTGCTGGACGGTGTGGGGCTGATCGGGTCGGGGACGGTCGCCGACCGCATCTGGGCGCGCCCGGCCGTGACCGTCCTCGGCATCGACTGCCCGCCCGTCGTGGGCGCCACCCCGTCCGTGCAGGCGAGCGCCCGCGCGCTGGTCAGTCTGCGGGTGCCGCCGGGCGTGGACGCGGCCGAGGCGACCAAGCTGCTCCAGGCGCACCTGGAGGCGCACACGCCGTGGGGTGCGCGGGTGAGCACCGAGCAGATCGGCCAGGGCCAGCCCTTCCGCGCCGACACCGGCAGCCCGGCCTACCAGGCCATGGCGGACGCGATGGCGGTGGCGTATCCGGGTCAGGAGATGCAGTACGCCGGTCAGGGCGGCTCGATCCCGCTGTGCAACACGCTGGCCGCGCTGTACCCGCGTGCGGAGATCCTGCTCATCGGGCTGAGCGAGCCTCAGGCGCAGATCCACGCGGTGAACGAGAGCGTGTCCCCCGAGGAGCTGGAGCGGCTGTCGGTGGCGGAGGCGCTGTTCTTGCGCGCCTACGCGGCGGGCTGACCGCTCTGCCCTCGGCAGAAGAACCTCGTCCCGGGTCACCGAGCCGGCCGGCGGTGGGGTCCTGGAGGTGGCGGCCGGGGCGCACGTCGTCCCTGTGCCCGGCCACACGCACGGCAGCATCGCGCTCCACCTCCCCGGGCACGGCGTGCTGTCCACGGGCGACACGGTCGCGGCCTCCCCCGTGGACGGCACGGTGATCCCGGTGTGTCCACCCTCGACCGGGGTCAGGTCCTCACCGCCTGCGCGCGGCTGGCGGAGCCGGACGCGGACGTGGCCTGCTTCGGTCACGGGAACCCGGTACGGGCGCAGGCGGCCCGTGCGCTGCGGACGCCGCCCACCGGTGAACCGCGTTCAGCCGAGCGGCACTCCGGCTTCCAGGTAGTACGCCGCCCCGCGTTCGCGCGCCCGCAGGGCCCAGCGCAGCCGCTCGTAGCGCACGGGCGGCAGCAGGCCGGCCGCCTCCTCCTCGGTGACGAACCGCCAGGCGCGCAGTTCCGGGCCGGGCAGCAGCAGCCGTGCGGCCTTTGCGGAGTCCAGGACGCCGCCGTCGAAGAGGAGCCGCAGTCCGCCGAATCCGGGCGGTGCGGGGCGCTCCCAGTCGACGACCAGGAGGCTCGGCACCTCGTCGAGCCGGATGCCGGTCTCCTCGGCGACCTCCCGCATCCCGGCGCGCGCGGGGGCCTCACCGGGCTCCACGACTCCGCCGGGGAACTCCCAGCCGGCCTTGTAGGTGGGGTCGACGAGCAGCACCCGTCCGTGTTCGTCGAAGAGGAGCACACCGGCGGCGAGCGTCTCGGCGGTGGGTTCGGGCGTCTGCACGATGTCGCAGACCGGCACGGAGCCGCGGCCCAGGGCCTCTGCGATGCGGGCGGCGGCCTGGTACGGGGTGAGGTCGCTGGTGTCGACGGGGTGGGCGTCGGCGGTGAGCCAGGAGGCGAGGGCGGCCCGGTAGGGCTCGATGTGGTCGAAGGACCACCGGCGTATTCGGATCTCGCCGTCCGGCGGGTCCGGGGGCACCTCGCGGCCCGCCATTCGCTCGCGCAGTATCGTTTCGGCCGGCGCGAGCAGGATATGGCTGACCGCGATCCTGCGCGCGGCCAGTCCGCCGAAGATCTCGTCGCGGTACTCCTGGCGCAGCAGGGTCATCGGGACCACCAGGGTCCCGCCCAGCTCGGCGAGCACGGCGGCCGCCGTGTCGATCACGAGCCGCCGCCAGATCGCCAGGTCCTGGAAGTCGCCGACCTCGGCGAGGTGCTTGGGCGGCAGCAGGTGGGCGAGCGCGGCGCCGATGACCTCCGGGTCGAAGAGCGTGCTGTTCGGGATCAGTTCGATCAGTTCCCGTGCGGTGGTGGTCTTCCCCGCACCGAACGCGCCGTTGATCCAGACGACGGTCACAGGTCCCCCTCTTCTGTTGGCCCCCTGAGGCTTGCCCGCTCCACCCTGCCACGGAAACCAGCCGCAGTTGAGGGCGCATGACGACGGCGCCGGCGCCCCTCGTGCGGGAGCGCCGGCGCCGGGGCCGTGACCTGCGGCTCGTCAGCCCTTGTCCTTCCCACCGTCCTGCCGGTCCAGGGCGAGGCTGTCGTTGGCCACCACGGTGCCGTCGAGCGACCGGAGGGTGTCATCCGCGCTGAGGGAGCCGAGGCTGTCCCCGAGGGCGTGGGACGGGGTGACCGCCGCGACGACGAAGCCGGTGGCGAGGGAGGCGATGGTGAGCATGCTGCGCTTCTTCATGCCCGGCACAACTGCCGGGGACGCCCCGGGGTCACGCAGCCGCCCGCGACCGGACGACACATGGCCGTCATCCGGGGTCCGGGGTCCACACCCCGGGGCCCCCGCCCCGCCACTCGATCAGTCCCGATGCCGCCACGTAGGTCTCGTCGGCGTCGTCGATCCCCGCCCGCCGCAGGAACTCGGCGATGTCCAGCAGACCATACGCGATCCCGAGGAACTGGTCGTCCACACGGACCCGCCGGCCACCGTCCGAGGCGGGCGGGTAGACCACGACGGGTTTCACGGACGCCATGCCACCAGGGTGCGGGAGCCCGCGGTGGGCCGCTCGCCGGGATGGGCCGTTCAGTCGGTCTCCCACGGCGCCGGACCACCCGCGCCAGCTCCGGCGCCGGACCACCCGGGCCCGCCCCCGGCACTGGACCGCCGGGGGCGGTGCCTCAGGCGCCCACGTAAGCCGCCAGGTGCTCGCCCGTCAGCGTGGAGCGCGCCGCCACCAGGTCCGCCGGGGTGCCCTCGAAGACGATGCGGCCGCCGTCGTGGCCGGCGCCGGGGCCGAGGTCGATGATCCAGTCGGCGTGCGCCATGACCGCCTGGTGGTGCTCGATGACGACGACCGAGCGGCCGGCGTCCACGAGCCGGTCGAGGAGGCCGAGCAGCTGCTCCACGTCCGCGAGGTGCAGACCGGTGGTCGGCTCGTCGAGGACCAGGATCTTGGGGTCGCCGCCCTTGTCGGCCATGTGCGCGGCCAGCTTCAGCCGCTGCCGCTCGCCCCCGGACAGGGTGGTGAGCGGCTGGCCGAGGGTGAGGTAGCCGAGCCCGACGTCGGCGAGCCGCTCCAGGATCCGGTGCGCGGCGGGGGTGCGGGCCTCGCCCGTTCCGAAGAAGTCCACCGCCTCCGACACCGGCATCGCGAGCACCTGGCTGATGTCGCGCCCGCCGAGGCGGTACTCCAGCACCGACGCCTGGAACCGCTTGCCCTCGCAGTCCTCGCACGGGGTGTCGACGCCGGCCATCATCCCCAGGTCGACGTAGATCACCCCGGCGCCGTTGCAGGTGGGGCAGGCGCCCTCGGAGTTGGCGCTGAAGAGGGCCGGCTTGACGCCGTTGGTCTTGGCGAACGCCTTGCGGATCGGTTCGAGCAGCCCGGTGTAGGTGGCGGGGTTGCTCCGGCGCGAGCCCTTGATGGGGCTCTGGTCCACGGAGACCACGCCCGCGTCGACGGGCATCGAGCCGTGCAGGAGCGAGCTCTTGCCGGAGCCGGCGACGCCGGTGACGACGGTGAGGACCCCGAGCGGGATGTCGACATCCACGTCACGCAGGTTGTTCGCCGAGGCGCCGCGGATCTCCAGCACGCCGGTGGCCCGGCGGACCACGTCCCTCACCTTCGCCCGGTCGTCGAAGTGACGGCCGGTGACGGTGTCGGCCGTCCGCAGTTGCTCGACCGTGCCCTCGAAGCAGACGGTGCCGCCCGCCGTGCCGGCGCCCGGGCCGAGGTCGACCACGTGGTCGGCGACCGCGATGGCCTCCGGCTTGTGCTCGACGACGAGCACGGTGTTGCCCTTGTCCCGCAGGCGCAGCAGCAGGTTGTTCATCCGCTGGATGTCGTGCGGGTGCAGGCCGACGGTGGGCTCGTCGAAGACGTAGGTGACGTCCGTGAGCGAGGAGCCGAGGTGGCGGATCATCTTCACGCGCTGCGCCTCGCCGCCCGAGAGCGTGCCGACGGACCGGTCGAGCGAGAGGTAGCCGAGGCCGATCTCCACGAACGAGTCGAGCGTCCCGCGCAGGGCGGTGAGCAGCGGCGCCACCGACGGCTCCGACAGGCCCCGGACCCACTCGGCCAGGTCCCTGATCTCCATGGCGCAGGCGTCGGCGATGCTGATCCCGTCGATCTTCGAGGACCGGGCCGCCTCGGTCAGCCGCGTACCGTCGCAATCGGGGCAGGTGGTGAAGGTGACCGCCCGCTCCACGAAGGCCCGGATGTGCGGCTGCATCGCCTCCTTGTCCTTGGACAGGAACGACTTCTGGATCTTTGGGATCAGACCCTCGTAGGTGAGGTTGACGCCGTTGACCTTGACCTTGGTCGGTTCGCGGTGGAGGAAGTCCTGCATCTCCTTCTTGGTGAACCGGCGGATCGGCTTGTCCGGATCGACGAAACCGGACTGCGCGTAGAGCCCGACGGTCCAGACGTTGTCCGCCTTCCAGCCGGGGATGGTGAACGCGCCCTCGGAGATGGACTTGGAGTCGTCGTAGAGCTGGGTGAGGTCGATGTCGGAGACCTTGCCGCGGCCCTCGCAGCGGGTGCACATGCCGCCGGTGCGGGAGAAGGTCGCCTTCACCGTCCTGGTCTTCTCGGCGCCGCGCTCGACCCGGATCCCGCCGCTCGCGCTGACGGAGGCCGTGTTGAAGGAGTAGGCGCCGGGCGGGCCGATGTGCGGTGTACCGAGCCGACTGAAGAGGATGCGGAGCATGGCGTTGGCGTCGGTGGCGGTGCCGACCGTGGAGCGGGGGTCGCCGCCCATGCGCTGCTGGTCGACGGCGATGGCGGTGGTCAGCCCGTCGAGGACGTCGACCTCGGGCCGTGCCCGGTTCGGCATGAACCCCTGCAGGAAGGCGCTGTAGGTCTCGTTGATCAGCCGCTGCGACTCCGCCGCGATCGTGTCGAACACCAGCGAGCTCTTGCCGGAACCGGAGACCCCCGTGAACACCGTCAGCCGGCGCTTGGGGATCTCGATGCTGACGTCCTTGAGGTTGTTCTCGCGCGCTCCGTGCACGCGGATCACGTCATGGCTGTCGGCGACGTGCGGACCGGTCGGCTGTCCGTCCGCCGATTCGGCCTTGCTCATGGTGTCTTCCTCTCCCGTGGGGCGGGGCTCCCGCCCGGACGATCTCGTTCCCGCGCCGCCCCGAGGGGACGGCGCGGGGTGCGGGAGCCGGCGGCCGACGAGGCCGTACGGGATCCCGCGCGGGGCGAACGGCGGGCCGCTACCGCGACGTGACCTGCTGGACGCGGACCAGGTTGCCCGCGGGGTCGCGGAAGGCGCAGTCGCGCACGCCGTACGGCTGGTCCGTCGGCTCCTGCACCACCTCCGCGTCGCCCGCCTGCAGCCGCTCGAAGGTGGCGTCGACGTCGGTGGTGGCCAGGACGATGCTGGCGTAGGTGCCCTTGGCCATCATCTCGGTGATGGTGCGGCGCTCGTCCTCGGTGACACCGGGGTCGGCGGCCGGTGGGTGCAGCACGATGCTGGTGCCCGGCTGGCCGGCCGGGCCGACCGTGATCCAGCGCATGCCCTCGTACCCGACGTCGTTGCGGACTTCGAATCCGAGGGTGTCGCGGTAGAACGCCAGGGCGGCGTCCGGGTCGTCGTGCGGGAGGAACGTGGCGTGAAGGGTGAGGTCCATGGCCACCACGCTAATTTCGGCTCGTCTCGGGCGCTTCTCGATTCCTGACCGGTCTGGTGACCTGCTTCGCCACGCACGAGGGGATGCCGGCGGTGGCCCGCGCGGCCTCGCGCTTGTAGGCGCTGGGCGGCATGCCGACGAGTTCGGTGAAGCGGGTGCTGAAGGTGCCGAGGGAGGAGCAGCCGACCTCGAAGCACACCTCGGTGACGCTGAGGTCCCCGCGCCGCAGCAGCGTCATCGCGCGTTCGATCCGGCGGGTCATGAGGTAGCTGTACGGCGACTCGCCGTACGCCTGCCGGAACGCCCGGCTGAGATGCCCCGCCGACATGTGCACGCCCCGGGCCAGTGCCTCCACGTCCAGGGGCTGCGCGTACTCCCGGTCGATCCGGTCCTTGACCCGGCGCAGACGGACGAGATCGCGACGGCGCTGCTCCGAGACGGGTCTGCTGCTGCTCACAGGCGTGATCGTGTCACATCACACGGACACGCGGCCCAATTCGGCATATCCCTGCCGGAACTCCTTCGGAGACCCCGGCGGCCGTCGTCCGCGCCCCACCCTCCCGGACATCCTCCCGGAACTCCTCCGGAGACCCCCAGCGCCCGTCCGGGCCCCCAACCCTCCCGGACATCCCCACCGGAACTCCTGCGGAGACCCCGGCGGTCATCCGCGCCCCACCGGACTGAACGTTCCTGCCGAGGTGGGCGACCCTCGCCTCACACTCCCGCCGCAGTCGCGTCGGGCCGTTTCGCCAGGGCTGCCGCGGCCGCGCCCACCAGCCCGGCGTCCGTGCCCGTCCGGGCCGGCGCCACGGTCAGGTGCCGGACGAAGGAAAGCGTCGCGTAGGCGCTCAGGGCCTTGCGCAGCGGGGTGAAGAGGACGTCGCCCGCCTTGCCCACTCCCCCGCCGATGACGGCGATGTCGATCTCCACGAGGGTCGCGGTCGCGGCGATCCCGGCGGCCAGGGCCCGGGCGGCCCGCTCGAAGGAGGCGACGGCGGCCGGGTCCCCGATCCGCGCGGCGGCGGCCACCGCGGCGGCGGAGGCGTCGCCGTCCGGGCCGGGCCGCCAGCCGTTCTCCAGGGCGCGGCGGGCGATGTTGGGACCGCTCGCGATGCGCTCCACGCAGCCGTGCGAGCCGCACGGGCACGGGTCGCCGTCGAGGTCCACGCTGATGTGTCCGATGTGGCCGGCGTTGCCGGTGGGTCCCGTGTGCAGCCGACCGCCGAGCACCAGGCCGCCGCCGACGCCCGTGGAGACGACCATGCACAGCGCGTTGTCGTGCCCCCGGGCCGCGCCCTGCCAGTGCTCGGCCGCCGTGATCGCCACGCCGTCGCCGATCAGTTCGACGGGCAGGCCCCCTGCCGCGGCCCGGACCCGGTCGACGAGCGGGAAGTCGCGCCAGCCGGGCACGTTCACCGGGCTCACCGTGCCCGTGGAGGAGTCCACCGGCCCGGCGCTGCCGATGCCGACGGCCCTCGCGCGCTCCCACAGCGGCGACGCGGTGAGCTCTCCGAGCACCGCCTCCACCGCCCGCATCACGGTGTCGCCGTCCTCCCGGGCGGGCGTCGGCCGCTGGGCGCGGGCCAGGATCCGGCCGTGGCCGTCCACCAGAGCGCCGGCGATCTTGGTGCCGCCGATGTCGAGCGCTGCGACTGGGTCGGTGTGCATCAGAGTCGGATCTCCCCGTCAGACTTGAGACGAACGCCGGGATGGACTTCGAGCGGCGCACGAGGCGGACCGGCCACGCGGAGGTGCGCGGCCCGGGCGGTGCGGTGGACAGTCTCCCCGAGCCTGACAACGTTGTCCAGGCTCTATGCTCGACGCCACATCGTCGTACAAACCAAGGACCGACGCACCCCCGTGGACGACAGGACAGGACGCCGCACCGTGCCCCAGACCCACCTCCGCGCCCCGACGCGCTACGGCAACCGCCCGACCATGAAGGACGTGGCCGCCCGTGCCGGGGTCGGCCTGAAGACGGTCTCGCGGGTCGTGAACGGGGAGCCCGGGGTCACGCCCGAGACCGAGCGGCGCGTCCAGGAGGCGATCGAGGCCCTCGGTTTCCGCCGCAACGACAGCGCGCGGGTGCTCCGCAAGGGCCGCACGGCGAGCATCGGCCTGGTCCTGGAGGACCTCGCGGACCCGTTCTACGGGCCGCTGAGCCGGTCGGTCGAGGAGGTGGCCCGCGCGCACGGCGCGCTGCTGATCAACGGTTCCAGCGCGGAGGACCCCGAGCGCGAGCAGGAGCTGGTGCTGGCCCTGTGCGCGCGGCGGGTGGACGGGCTCGTGGTGATCCCGGCCGGTGACGACCACCGGTATCTGGAGCCGGAGCTCAGGGCCGGTGTCGCCACGGTGTTCGTGGACCGGCCGGCCGGTCGCATCGACGCCGACGTGGTGCTGTCGGACAACTTCGGAGGCGCCCGCGGCGGCGTCGCCCACCTGATCGCGCACGGGCACCGCCGCATCGGTTTCATCGGCGACATGCCCCGCATCCACACGGCCGCCGAGCGGCTGCGCGGCTACCGGGCCGCGATGGAGGACGCGGGCATACCGGTGGCGGACGCCTGGATGTCGCTCGGCGTCACCGACCCCGAGCGGGTGCGCAGGGCCGCCGAGGAGATGCTGTCCGTGCCCGACCCGGTCACCGCGATCTTCGCGGGCAACAACCGGGTCACGGTCACCGTGATCCGGGTGCTCGCCGAGCAGTGCCGCCGCGTCGCCCTGGTCGGCTTCGACGACATCGAGCTGGCCGACCTGCTGCAGCCGGGCGTCACGGTCGTCGCGCAGGACTCCGCCGACATCGGCCGCACGGCCGCCGAGCGCCTCTTCCGGCAGCTGGACGGCTCCCTGATCACCCCCGAGCGCATCGAGCTGCCGACCCGGCTGATCACCCGCGGCTCGGGCGAACTCCCCCCGGCGGACTGAGCGGCCCATGGACCACGCCACGGCTCGCCCCCTCAGAGCCCTCGGCCTCGCCGAGGCGCCGCGCGGGCACCCCCTGCTCTATCCGGGTGCGTGGCCCGAGGACTCCGGTCTGCTCGACGGGACCGTCTTCTGCCTCTGGAGCGCCTGGCGCACGACGACCGCACACCGGTCCTCGCCATCGGCTCCCACGCCTGCCCGGGCCAGCTGCGCCACAAGAGCGCGAGGCCGGCATCATGTCCGCGCTGCCGATGGTGAAGGCCCGGGTGACCGGCGTCGACGCCGGGGTCTCGTCGCATATGAGCCGCATGGGGTACGTCTCGGTGTCGCCGGTCGGCGCCCCGGGCACGGTGGGGGAGCTGCTCGTCCTCTGGCTCGACGCAGAGCAGCTCGCCGTGATCGAGGCGAGCGAGGGCGTGCCGCTGCCGGGCGGCAACTTCGACCGGGCCTGGCTGCCGTCGCCCGACGTGCGGATCGCGCTCGCGGACGGCGGCCGCCTGCCCGGCGTGTACGCCTACGTCAACCGGCACGGGGTGCTGCACGACGGCACCGGTGCGCACCGCGTCCACCCGGGCGAGCGCCGGCTGCTCACCGACCTGCTCGTCGAACTGCCGCGGCTGCGGGAGCTGTTCGGGGTCGTGCCGGTGGAGTTCTGCGCACGGGCGCGGGCCGACCGGCGGTCGTGCGAGCGGGGCACGCGGTTGTTCGTCGAGGAGAAGCTGGTGACGGCCTCGGGGCTGGAGCGGTACACGGCGGGGTCGGCGCGCCCTCGGCGGACCGGGAGCCCGGGCACCGCGGGCGGCGGTCCCCGGCGGACCGCCGCCCTCCCCGGCTCCGCGCGGGAGCCGCCGGACGGCTGCTAGGCGGACGCCGTGAGGTCACCCCGGCGCGGGACCGCGAAGGTCTCCAGGTCGGCGCGGGTGAGGCCGGCCAGGCGGGCGACCTCGCCGATGTCGAGAGCGCCGCAGTCCAGGCCGCGCAGCAGGTAGCCGCTGAGGGCCTTGGCGGTGGCGGGTTCGTCCATGACGTCGCCGCCGGTGCGGTTGGCGTAGCGGGCGAGCCGGGCGGCGGCCTGCTCGAAGCCCTCGCGGTAGAAGGCGAACACGGCGGCGTAGCGGGTGGGGATGTGGCCGGGGTGCATGTCCCAGCCCTGGTAGTAGGCGCGGGCCAGCGAGCGGCGGGTGAGGCCGTAGTGCAGGCGCCAGGCGGCGTGGACCTTCTCGGTGGGGCCGACCGGCAGGACGTTGGTCGAGCCGTCCGAGAGGCGGACACCGGTGCCGGCGGCGGCGACCTGCATGACGGCCTTGGCGTGGTCGGCCGCGGGGTGGTCGCTGGCCTGGTGGGCGGCGGAGACGCCGAGGCAGGCGCTGTAGTCGAAGGTGCCGTAGTGCAGGCCGGTGGCGCGGCCCTCGGCGGCCTGGATCATGCGGGCGACGGTGGCGGTGCCGTCGGCGGCGAGGATGGACTGGCTGGTCTCGATCTGGATCTCGAAGCCGATGCGGCCGGGCCGCAGGCCGTGGGCCTTCTCGAAGGCGTCGAGCAGGCGCGCCATGGCGGTGACCTGCTCGGCGTACGTCACTTTCGGCAGGGTGAGCACCAGGCCGTCGGGCAGGCCGCCGGACTCCATCAGGCCGGTGAGGAAGATGTCGAGGGTGCGGATGCCACGGGCGCGCACGGGCGCCTCCATGCACTTCATGCGGATGCCCATGCAGGGGGCGGCGGCGCCGGCGGCGTACGCCTCGGCGATGATGCGGGCGGCGCGGGCGGCGGCCTCGTCCTCCTCGGCGTCGGGGCGGTTGCCGTAGCCGTCCTCGAAGTCGACGCGCAGGTCCTCGATCGGTTCGCGCTCCAGCTTGGCACGCACGCGCGCGTGGACCGGCTCGGCGAGTTCGCCGGACAGGCCGAGGACCGCGGCGAAGGACGCGGCGTCGGGGGCGTGCTCGTCGAGGGCGGCCAGGGCCCGGTCGCCCCAGGAGCGGACCGTGTCGGCGGCGAAGACGTCGCCGGGTACGTAGACGGTGTGGACGGGCTGGCGGGTGCCGGGGTCTCCGGGGTAGCGGCGCTCCAGCTCGGCGTCGACCGGGGCGAGGGAGGCGCTGATCTCCTCGCTGACGGCGCCCGCGAGGCTCGTCGCCACCTTCTCCTGCTGGCCCTGACCCATTCCCAGACCCTCCCGTTTTCCGCTGTACGGAATCAACAATCCGTAGAGCGAAGTTATCGGGCGACCTCCCGCTGGTCAACACCGTCTTGACGTGCGATTGCCCATGATTCACCTTCGGTCACTGACAACCCGCCCTCCTGTTACGTACCCAGAAGGCAGGCTGCACCCGGACGGGCAAGGAGAGGGAGACCACGTGCCGAACGAGGTCGGAGTGACGCGGCGTCGCGGGCTCAAGGCAGCGGCGGCCGCCGCCGTCGCGGGACCGCTGCTCACCACCGCGGGTTCCACACGGACCGCTTCCGCGGGCGAGCACACGGGCGCCCTGAACGCCATGACGTTCAACCTGCGCTTCGCGACCGTCGTCGACGACACACCGCGCTGGGCCGTACGCCGACCGGTGGTGCGGGAACTGCTGCGCCGCGAGCGGCCGCACGTCATCGGCACCCAGGAAGGGCTCTACCGGCAACTGCGCATGATCGAGGAGGACCTCGGCGGGCACTACGACTGGATCGGCACCGGACGCGGAGGCGGCAGCAAGGACGAGTTCATGGCGGTCTTCTACGACACGCGCAGACTCGACCCGGTCGAGTTCGACCACTTCTGGCTGTCCGACACCCCCTACACGATCGCCTCGAACACCTGGGACGCGGACTGGCTGCGCATGGTGACCTGGGTCCGTTTCGCCGATCTCGCCGACGGAGGAAGGGAGTTCTACGTCCTCAACACCCACCTGGACAGCGTCAGCCAGTACGCCCGGGAACGCTCGGCGGGGCTCATCGGCGAGACGATCGCCGGGTGGGACCGGTCACTGCCGGTGATCGTCACCGGCGACTTCAACGCGTGCGCCCACGACAACCGGGTGTACGACCTCATGCTGGACATCGGACTGGTCGACGCCTGGGACGCGGCGGCCTCGCGGGGCCCCGCGTACGGGACGTACCACGGCTACCGGAGGCTCAGGCCGGACGGGCGGCGCATCGACTGGATCCTCACCACGCCCGGGGTGACCACGCACTGGGCCGGGATGAACACGTTCAGCGTGGACGGGACGTACCCGAGCGACCACCTGCCGGTGCAGGCCTCGTTGACCCTGGGATGAGAAGAGGCCCCCGTGACCGTTCGCGCGGTCACGAGGGCCTCCTGCTGCGGCCCGGGGGCGATCAGCCCTTGCGGGTGTTGATCTCCTCGGTCAGGGCCGGGACGACGTCGAAGAGGTCGCCGACGACGCCGTAGTCGACGAGGTCGAAGATCGGGGCCTCGGCGTCCTTGTTGATCGCCACGATCGTCTTCGAGGTCTGCATGCCGGCGCGGTGCTGGATCGCGCCGGAGATGCCGGAGGCGATGTACAGCTGCGGCGAGACGGACTTGCCCGTCTGGCCCACCTGGTTGGTGTGCGGGTACCAGCCGGCGTCGACCGCGGCACGCGAGGCGCCGACCGCGGCACCGAGGGAGTCGGCGAGCGCCTCGATGATCGCGAAGTTCTCCGAGCCGTTGACACCGCGGCCACCGGAGACCACGATCGCGGCCTCGGTCAGCTCGGGACGGCCGGTCGACTCGCGCGGGGTGCGGCCGGTGACCTTGGTGCCGGTGGCCTGCGCGGAGAAGGACACGGTCAGCGCCTCGACGGTGCCGGCGGCCGGGGCGGCCTCGACGGCGGCCGAGTTGGGCTTGACCGTGATGACCGGGGTGCCCTTGGAGACACGGGACTTGGTGGTGTAGGAGGCGGCGAACACCGACTGGGTGGCCACCGGGCCCTCGGCGCCGGCCTCCAGGTCGACGGCGTCGGTGATGATGCCGGAGCCGATGCGCAGCGCCAGACGGGCGGCGATCTCCTTGCCCTCGGCCGAGGACGGGACGAGAACGGCGGCCGGGGAGACGGCCTCGTGCGCGGCCTGCAGGGCGTCCACCTTCGGGACGACCAGGTAGTCGGCGTACTCGGCGGCCTCGTGCGTGAGGACCTTGACCGCGCCGTGCTCGGCGAGGGTCGCGGCGGTGTCACCGGCGCCGTTGCCCAGTGCGACGGCGACGGGCTCGCCGATGCGACGGGCGAGGGTCAGCAGCTCCAGGGTGGGCTTGCGGACGGCACCGTCCACGTGGTCGACGTAGACGAGAACTTCAGCCATGGGACTTCTTCTCTCCTGCTTGCGAAAGATGAGGGACGGATCGCGACTGCGGGGCTCAGACGAACTTCTGGCCCGCGAGGAACTCAGCGAGCTGCTTGCCGCCCTCGCCCTCGTCCTTGACGATCGTGCCCGCGGTACGGGCGGGACGCTCGGCCGCGTCGTCGACCTTGGTCCACGCGCCCTCCAGGCCCACTTCCCCGGCCTCGACGTCCAGGTCGGACAGGTCCCAGGACTCCACCGGCTTCTTCTTGGCGGCCATGATGCCCTTGAAGGACGGGTAGCGCGCCTCGCCCGACTGGTCGGTCACCGACACCACGGCCGGCAGGGAGGCCTCCAGGCTCTCGGAGGCGGCGTCGCCGTCGCGGCGGCCCTTGACCGTGCCGTCCTCGACCGAGACCTCGGCCAGCAGCGTCACCTGCGGCACGCCCAGTCGCTCGGCCAGCAGCGCGGGGACGACGCCCATGGTGCCGTCGGTGGAGGCCATGCCGGAGATCACCAGGTCGTAGCCGGCCTTCTCGATCGCCTTGGCCAGCACCAGGGAGGTGCCGATGGCGTCCGTGCCGTGGATGTCGTCGTCCTCGACGTGGATCGCCTTGTCGGCGCCCATGGACAGTGCCTTGCGCAGGGCGTCCTTGGCGTCCTCGGGGCCCACCGTGAGGACGGTGATCTCCACGTCGTCGTCGGAGTTCTCGGAGATCTGCAGCGCCTGCTCGACCGCGTACTCGTCGAGCTCGGAGAGCAGACCGTCCACGTCGTCCCGGTCGACGGTCAGGTCATCGGCGAAGTGCCGGTCGCCAGTGGCGTCGGGCACGTACTTCACAGTGACAACGATCCTCAAGCTCACGCCGGCTCTCCTACTGCATCGTCATTTCTCGGTGCCTGCTTCCAGGCAGCATAGGCGCCTCAAGCAGCCGATCCCGGTCGGGGCGGCCCACGCTCCGAGCGAAATATTACTCGCCAGTACACCCAGTTCGTTCCCGCTAAGCAAGCGCTTTGAACTGTGACCTTCGCAACGCAGCGTAACCGGAACTCGACGGTCACGCAGCCCGGGACGCGGGCCCGTCAGTCACCCAGGCGCTGGAAACGTCCCTGGTGGTAGAGGAGGGGCCGGCCGGTGCCGGTGGGGTCGCCGTGCACGACCTCGGCGATCACGAGGCGGTGGTCCCCGGCGGGCACGCGCGCGACGATCCGGCCCACCAGCCAGGCGAGCACGCCGTCGAGCACGGGGACGCCCTCGGGCCCCTGCCGCCAGGCGGTGGGCGCCGCGAACCGGTCTGCCCCGCTGCGGGCGAAGGTGGCGGCGAGCTCCTGCTGGTGCTCACCGAGCACATGGACCCCGACGTGCCCGGCCTCCGCGATCACGGGCCAGCTGGAGCCGCCGGTGCCGACACCGAAGGAGAGCAGGGGAGGCTCGGCCGAGACGGAGGTGAGAGAGGTGGCGGTGAAGCCCACGGGGCCGTTCTCGCCACGAGCGGTGATCACGGCGACCCCCGCCGCGTGCCGCCGGAAGACCGAGCGCAGGAGGTCGGTCGTGGAGAGGAGGTCCGAAGGCATGGGGTCAGGCTGACGATAAATGGTACGTGCAGTCAAGTTCGTTCCGTGAAGTAGGAGATGGCTCACTGACGAGGTCCGGCTCCTCGCACCGCCTCCCCCAGCGCGGCGATCACGTCCGCCCTGCGGGGCTGCCCGGTGGCCCGCCGCACGATCCGGCCGTCGGAGCCTAGGACGAGGACGGTGGGGGTCTTGAGGATCTCCAGCCGTCGCACGAGGTCCAGGTGGGCCTCCGCGTCGATGTCGACATGGGCCACGCCCGGGACCATCCGGGCGACCTCGCCGAGGATGCGCCGGCTCGCCCGGCAGGGCGCGCAGAAGGCGCTGGAGAACTGCACGAGCGTGGCCCGTTCGCCGAGGTCCGCGCCCAGCTCCGCCGCATCGAGCCGTTCGCCGTCGTCCCGCACGCGCACCCGCTCTCCTCCGCTCCGCCGCCCGCCCACCGACCGGACAGGTCATCATCTCCGCAAGCGTTCGCGCGGGCGCGAGGATTCCCGCCCGCCCCTGCGCCGCTCCGGCCGGGCCGTTTCCCGCGAACGTCGCCGAAGCGGCCGGCCCGGCACTTCGCGATCACCCGGTGGCAAGCCGGGGCTTGTGGCGCCCGGGGCGTGGGGGAAGAGTGCGCACAGAGTAATGCGAGCTCAAAAGCACGAGGTGGGGTCCGGCGGTGACGTGACGAGAATCTCGTCGGCTCGGGGCACGAGGACTGGCTCCCCGGCCGTTCTTGGGGCACGATCTGCGACAAGCCGTGAACCTACGGCTGCGTAACTTATCCAATGACGTATCCACTGGGAATCCCTTCCCAGGCAGAGCAGGAAGGGTCCGGCCCGCCCATGGCAGAGCTCGTCTACCGTCCCGTCGTCGGTTTCGCCCGCACGCTGTTCAAGGTGTGGGACCTCAGGATCGACTGTCAGGGTTCGGAGAACATCCCGCGCTCGGGCGGCGCCGTGCTGGTGAGCAACCACATCAGCTACCTGGACTTCGTGTTCAACGGGCTGGCGGCGCTGCCGCAGAAGAGACTCGTGCGCTTCATGGCGAAGGAGTCCGTCTTCCGGCACCGCGTGTCGGGTCCGCTGATGCGCGGGATGAAGCACATCCCCGTGGACCGCGCGCAGGGCGAGGCGGCCTACGCGCACGCCCTGGACTCCCTGCGCTCGGGTGAGATCGTCGGCGTCTTCCCGGAGGCGACCATCTCGCCGTCGTTCACGCTGAAGAGCTTCAAGTCGGGCGCCGCGCGCCTGGCGCAGGAGGCCGGTGTCCCGCTGATCCCGATGGCGGTGTGGGGCACGCAGCGGCTGTGGACGAAGGGGCACCCGCGCAACTTCAAGCGCAGCCACATCCCGATCACCATGCGCGTCGGCGAGGCGATCGAGGCGTCCCGGGACAAGTACGCGGGCGCGATCACGCGGCAGGTGCGCGAGCGCGTCCAGGAACTCCTCGAGGCCGCCCAGCGCGCCTACCCGGTGCGCCCGAAGGGCCCGGACGACACGTGGTGGATGCCGGCGCACCTCGGCGGCACCGCCCCGACACCGGAGCAGGTGCGCGAGGCCGAGGCACGCTGACGCGCCGGGCGGCCGCCTCAGACCGAGGACTGCGGAGTGCGTACGTCGATGTCCGCGCCGGAGCTGAACTCGGCCAGCAGAGCGGCGAGTTCGGCTGCGGCGGCCTCCATCTCGGCGATGGGCATCGTGGCCAGCCCTCCAGCAGGACGATGCCCGAGGTGGTCCGCTCGGTGAGCCGGGTGCGCGGGCCCTGGCGCCAGTTCCAGCGGCGGCAGGTCACTCCCGCGTCGTCGCACCACACGACCTCGCCCGCGTCCGGGTGCCCGACGGTCTCCTCACCGCCGGCCACGGTCACGAACTCCTCCTCGCCCGTGGCTCGGACCAGGCGCATGTCGCCCCGCACGAGGTCGAGGTCCTCGCCGCCGACGGGGATCAGGTACGCCACGCTGATGGCGTTGTAGAGGTCGACGAGCAGGTTGATGCGGGGCAGCCCGGCGTCCGAGAGGGCGCGTTTGGCCAGCGCCTCAGCGGAGTTGCGGGTGCGGGACGGCTTCGAGCCGAAGGCCGTGTAGGCCGCGCGCCAGGCCGCCATGTGCGGGTCCTCGTGCGGGGCCCGGCCGTCCAGGCGGGTGGCGAGCCGCCGGGTGGCATCGTCCAGCAGCGCCGAACTGGCCTCGTTGCTGGGTCCGTTAAACCAGGCCGTGGGTCTCGATCGCGACGTGGGTGAAGCCGGGGGCGAGGGCGCGTACGTCGTCGGACACGGTGAGCGGGAGGGTCATCGTCGGCCTTGCCTCGGGGTGCGGTGCGGAGCGTCTGCCGGGTGCAGTGCGGCATGCAGGACTCCGCAGTCCAGCCTAATAGACCATGAAGGCGAGAAAGACGCCGCGGGGCGCGCATCGGCGCCGCCCCGCGGCTGGACCGCGCGCGGGAACCGGCCCTAGCGGGCCGTCTCCTCCTTGAGTGCCACAACGAACGCGTCCACGTCGTCCTCGGTCGTGTCGAAGGCGCACATCCAGCGGACGTCACCCGCGGCCTCGTCCCAGAAGTAGAAACGGAAGCGCCGCTGCAGGCGCTCGCTCACCTCGTGGGGCAGGCGCGCGAACACCGCGTTGGCCTGCACCGGGTAGAGGATCTCCACGCCGTGCACGGCCCGTACGCCCTCCGCGAGGCGCTGGGCCATCCCGTTGGCGTGCCGGGCGTTGCGCAGCCACAGGTCCCGGGCCAGCAGGGCCTCCAACTGCACCGACACGAAGCGCATCTTGGAAGCGAGCTGCATGGACAGCTTGCGAAGGTGCTTCATGTGGCTGACGGCGTCCTGGTCGAGGACCACGACGGCCTCGCCGAAGAGGGCGCCGTTCTTCGTGCCGCCCAGGGAGAGGATGTCGACACCGGCGACCTCCGTGAGCGTGCGCATCGGCACGTCCAAGGAGGCGGCGGCGTTGGCCAGGCGGGAGCCGTCCAGGTGCACCTTCATGCCGTGCGCGTGAGCGTGCTCGCACAGGGCACGCAGCTCGTCCGGCGTGTAGACGGTGCCGAGTTCGGTGGCCTGGGCGATCGAGACGACCTGCGGCATGGCACGGTGCTCGTCGTCCCAGCCGTACGCCTGCCGGTCGATGAGCTCGGGGGTGAGCTTGCCGTCGGCCGTGGGGACGGTGAGCAGCTTCAGGCCGCCGACCCGCTCGGGCGCCCCGCACTCGTCGACGTTGATGTGCGCGCTCTCCGCGCAGATCACCGCGCCCCAGCGGTCGGTGACCGCCTGGAGCGCGACGACGTTGGCGCCGGTGCCGTTGAAGACCGGGAACGCCTCGGCCGTGGCCCCGAAGTGGCTGCGGACGAGGCTCTGGAGGTTCTCCGTGTAGGCGTCCTCGCCGTAGGCGACCTGGTGCCCGCCGTTGGCCAGGGCCAGGGCGGCGAGCACCTCCGGGTGGGCGCCTGCGTAGTTGTCGCTGGCGAATCCGCGGACTTCGGGGTCGTGATGGCGACGGGCGTCGGTCTTCGGAGGGTTCACGGCTTCTCGGTGAGCCACAGACGGTTTCCGTTCACTTCGGCGGCGGGCTTCTCCCAGACCTTCGTGATGGCCTCGGCCAGGTCCTCGACGTCGGTGAAGCCCGCGAACTTCGCGTTGGGGCGGTCGGCGCGCATGGCGTCGTGCACCAGTGCCTTCACCACCAGGATCGCAGCCGCGGACGTCGGGCCGGCGGTGCCCCCGGCCTTGCGGAAGGCGTCGGCCAGGGCGAGCGTCCAGGCCTCGGCGGCGGCCTTGGCGGCGGCGTACGAGGCGTTTCCGGCCGTCGGCTTGGAGGCCCCGGCGGCGCTGATCAGCACGTACCGTCCGCGGTCGCTGCGCTGCAGGCCCTCGAAGAAGGCCAGCGAGGTGTGCTGCACGGTGCGGATCAGCAGCAGCTCGAGGAAGTCCCAGTCGTCGAGGCTGGTCTTGATGAAGGTCTCGCTGCCGCGCCAGCCGCCCACGAGGTGGACCAGGCCGTCGACGCGGCCGAAGTCCTTCTCGATGTGGTCGGCCCAGTCCCGGGTGGACTGCAGGTCCAGCAGGTCGACCGTCTCGCCGGTGACGGTCGCGCCGCCCGAGGCGTACCGCGCCGCGTCGACGGCCTCCGCGAGGCGCTCGGGATCGTTGTCCGCGCCGACGACGGTCGCCCCCGCCTCGGCCAGTCGCATCAGCGCCGCCCGGCCGGCGGGCCCGCCCGCGCCGGCCACCGCGATCACCGCACCGCTGAGAGCTCCGTTCCCCGCCATCTTCTTCGCCTCCTGAGCAGTGGTCCCGGTGTCGCGGAAGGCTCCGCCGCTCACGCGGCGATCCGCTCGGCGCCGTCCGCCGTGATGCCCTTGGTGGAGGCGATCACGTTCTTCAGCTTCCTGGACAGTGCCTCATAGAACATGCTCAGCGGAAACTCGTCCGGAAGCACGTCATCGACGAGTTTGCGCGGGGGCAGCGTGACGTCCAGGGCCTCGGGTCCCTTGGCCCACTTCGAGCCGGGGTGCGGGGCGAGGTAGGTGGAGACGAGCTCGTAGCCGGCGAACCAGTGGACGAGCTTGGGGCGGTCGATGCCGTCGCGGTACAGGTCCTCGATCTCCGCGCACAGCTGGTTGGTGACCTGCGGGGCGCGCTCCCAGTCGATGCTGAGCTTGTTGTCGGTCCAGCGGACGACGTCGTGCTTGTGCAGGTAGGCGAAGAGGAGCTGGCCGCCCAGACCGTCGTAGTTGCGGACGCGCTCGCCGGTGACCGGGAAGCGGAACATGCGGTCGAAGAGCACCGCGACCTGGACGTCACGGGCCTGCGGGACGCCCTCGCCGGCCAGCTTCACGGCCTCCTTGAAGGCGGTGAGGTCACAGCGCAGCTCCTCCAGGCCGTACATCCAGAACGGCTGGCGCTGCTTGATCATGAAGGGGTCGAACGGGAGGTCGCCGTGGCTGTGGGTGCGGTCGTGGACCATGTCCCACAGGACGAACGCCTCCTCGCAGCGCTTCTGGTCGTGGACCATGGCGGCGACGTCCTCGGGCAGCTCCAGGCCCAGGATGTCGACGGCGGCCTCGGTGACGCGGCGGAAGCGGGCGGCCTCACGGTCGCAGAAGATGCCGCCCCAGGTGAACCGCTCCGGCGCCTCGCGCACGGCGATGGTCTCGGGGAAGAGGACGGCCGAGTTGGTGTCGTAGCCGGACGTGAAGTCCTCGAAGGTGATGCCGCAGAAGAGCGGGTTGTCGTAGCGGGTGCGCTCCAGCTCGGCCAGCCAGTCCGGCCAGACCATGCGCAGCACGACCGCTTCGAGGTTGCGGTCCGGGTTGCCGTTCTGCGTGTACATCGGGAAGACGACCAGGTGCTGCAGGCCGTCGGCGCGGTGGGCGGCGGGCTGGAAGGCCAGCAGCGAGTCGAGGAAGTCGGGCACCTGGAAGCCGCTGTCGGCCCACCGGCCGAGGTCCTTGACCAGGGCCTCGTGGTAGGCGCTGTCATGCGGCAGCAGCGGGGAGAGCTCCAGCACGGCATCGACGACCCGGCGCACGGCGAGCTCGGCGTCGGCGGGGTCGGGCGCACCCTCGGCTTCGAAGTCGATCGACCCGTCCTTGGACTGCCACGGCCGGATCCGCTCCACGGCATCCTTGAGCACGGGCCATGCCGGGTGCTCCACCACCCTGGTCACGGGAGGAACCTCCTCCTCCGAACCCACCTGCACAAGAATTTCCGTCATGTCACAGCCTCCACGGGAGAATCTCACGTAGTCAGACCGTATACACACGAGGTTCCTCCCAGCAAGGGTCACCCCGGGAAATTATCCTGCCCCACCCCGGCCTTCACCGCACTTTTTCCTGTCGATCCTGCTCTTTCCCGGATCCGCCCGGACCATGCCGTGGCTCTCCGCGCAGGGCGGGCGCAGGCGATACGGTCGGGTGGGCCGCCAGGCCCCCCAGTGCCGCCTGTCGACGGAAGAGAGTCGCGTCGTGAACTTCCTCACCATCGGTCACCGCGGAGTCATGGGTGTGGAGCCCGAGAACACCCTCAGGTCCTTCGTGGCCGCCCAGGAGGCGGGCCTCGACGCCATCGAACTGGATCTGCATCTGAGCAAGGACGGCGCGCTCGTCGTGATGCACGACACGGACGTGGACCGCACCACCGACGGCACCGGGCCCATCGCCGAGAAAACCCTCGCCGAGCTGCGGGCCCTGGACGCGGGCCGGGGCGAGCGGGTGCCGGTCTTCGAGGAGGTCCTGGAGGCCGTGCAGGCGCCGCTCCAGGCGGAGATCAAGGACGTGCAGGCGGCGCGGGCCCTGGCCGAGGTGATGAAGGCGCGCGGGCTGGCCGAAAGGGTGGAGGTGTCCTCCTTCCACGACCAGGCGGTCGCCGAGATCGCCCACCTGGTCCCGGGCGTGCGCACCGCCCTGATCGCGAGCCGCTACGGCACCGGCGTCGTGGACCGCGCCGTGGCGGCCGGTGCCGGGACGGTCTGCCTGAACATCCGGCGGCTCACCCTGGAGATCGTGGAGCGGGCGCGCGAGGCCGACCTGAGGATCATCGGCTGGGTGGTGAACACCCAGGACCAGCTGCGGCTGGTGCGGGCCTTCGGCCTGGACGGCGCGACCACCGACCACCCGGACATCAAGCGCACGGGCCGCTTCACCGCCTGCTAGGCGAGTTCCTTGACCAGGAGCTCGAACCGCAGGTCGTCGCGGCGCGGGATGCCGAAGCGCTCGTCGCCGTACGGGAAGGGGGTCATCCGTCCCGTACGGCGGTAGCCGCGCCGCTCGTACCAGGCGATGAGGTCGTCGCGGACGGAGATCACGGTCATGTGCATCTGCGAGGCGCCCCAGGTCGCACGCGCCTGCCGCTCGGCCTCCGCGATGACGGCCTTGCCGAGACCCGCGCCCTGGAGCCGGGGGCTGACCGCGAACATCCCGAAGTAGGCGTGAGGACCGCGGTGCTCCAGCTGGCAGCAGGCCACGATCCGGCCCTCGCGCTCCACGGTCAGCAGCCGGCTGCCGGGCGACTTGACGACGGCCAGCACGCCCTCGGGGTCGGTACGCCGCCCTTCGAGGATGTCCGCCTCGGTGGTCCACCCCGCCCGGCTGGGCTCGCCGCGGTACGCGGACTCGATCAGCGCGACCAGTTCGTCCACGTCGGCGTCGGTCGCGTCGCGGAAGGTCAGGTCGGTGGTGATGGCGGCGGTGTCCATGGGCGTACGTCTCCGTCGTTCTGGCGTGGCTCGGGCAGGGACGAGCGTAACCCTCCCACTAGGCTCCCGTGCATGGTGCATGTACTCAGCAGCCGCATCCTGCTCCGCCCCTCCGACCCCGAGAAGTCCCGCGCCTTCTACGGCGAGCAGCTCGGCCTCGCCGTCTGCCGCGAGTTCGGCACGGGCCCCGAGCGCGGCACGGTCTACTTCATGGGCGGCGGGTTCCTGGAGGTCTCGGGCCGGGCCGAGACGCCCCCGGACCCCGCCCTACGGCTCTGGCTCCAGGTCGACGACGTGACGGCGGCACAGGAGGAGCTGCGTGCGAAGGGCGTCGCGATCGTGCGGCCCCCGGTGAAGGAGCCGTGGGGGCTGGTCGAGATGTGGATCGCGGACCCGGACGGGACACCGGTCGTGCTGGTGGAGGTACCGGCGGACCATCCGATGCGGTACCGGCCGGGGCTCTGAGGCGGGCCGGCCGAGGTCTCTGCGGGCGGTGCTCCGGCCCCGGTCGGTGCGGGTGAGTTCACGGAAGCCCGCGTCCCGCGGCAGGGCGCGCAGGGCGCCGTCGCAGGCCTTTCCCTGGGCGGCGAGCCGGTCGGCGGTGCTCAGGCGGAGCCGGGCGACGCCGCTCAGGCCGGGCAGGTCGACGGCCCGCGCGAGGAGCCGGTGTCCGGACCGGTGCCGTACCGCGGGGGTCTACGCGCAGGCCGCGCCCCGCGGGTGCGGGACGGGACGAGCGCGGGTCGGCGGAGGGCGGCGCCGGCGCGGCACACCGCCGGTTGCGCCCGGATGGCAGGCGCCCCGGGCCGCGGCTTGGCGTGCTGGAGGGGGCTGCTCGCCGCTCGCGGGAGCAACGCCGTGAAGCTCGACACACCGGTGACCGGCAGGTCCTGCCGGGTCGAGCCGGGGACCAGCGACCTGGAAACGGCCCTGCGGTTCTGCACGCGGGTGTTCGGCTGGCGGCCCGGGACCGACCCGCGTCAGGAGACGGGCGGCTACACGGTCGCGCACCTCGCCGGACGCGGCCGTGGCCGCCCTCGCCCCGCTGTACCAGCCGTCGCAGCCGGTCGCCTGGAACGCGTCGTCCGCGGTGCCCGACGCGGACGCCACGGTCGAGAGGTGACGGCGGCGGGCGGGACGATGCTGTTCGGGCCGGTGGGCGTGTCCGACGTCGGCCGCCTCGCGGTGGCCGCCGACCCGGGCGGCGGGGTCTTCCAGCTGTGGCAGGCCGGGGCCTTCCCGGGTGCCGGGCTGTTCAACGGGCCCGGCGCGCTGGGCTGGGGGGAGCTGTTCACCCGCGATCCCGCACAGGCCGTGGCCTTCTACACGCGCGTATCTGGACGGCCGGCGCCGGGGAGCGTTACGCGCAGTGGGGCGTCGACGGCGCCGACCTCGGCGGCGCGGTGACGATGGGCGACGAGTTCCCGCCCGAGGTTCCGGCGCACTGGCTGCCGTACTTCGCGGTGGGGGACGTCGACGCCGCGACGGCCGTCGTCCAGCGGCACGGCACGGTCCTGATGGTGCCGACCTCCGTGCCCGGCGGCCCGCTCATCGCGGTGCTGCGGGATCCGCAGGGGCGATGTTCGGGGTGTACCGGGTGACGAGGCCTGGGGCTCCTTGGAACACAGGTAAGTCCCGGGGAGCCCCTTGGAGCTCGGTCAGCCCGGGGAACCAAGGGAGCCCGGCGAGCCAGGGGAGCCCGATGAGCTCGGTCAGCCCGGATAACGAGGCCATGAAGGGCTCAAGCCCGCAGCGCGCCCAGCCTGCCCTCCAGTTGGCCCAGCAACTCCCCCAGCAGGGCGGAGAGTTCGCCCTGCTCGGGGCCGTCCAGACCGGACAGGACTGCGGTCTCGTAGGCGAGCTGGGCGGGCAGGATGCCGTCGACGAGGTCGCGCCCGGAGTCGGTGAGGCGGAGGTGGGCGACGCGGCGGTCCCGGGTGTCGCCACGGCGTTCGACCAGACCGCGCTCGGTGAGCTGCCTGACGCGCTTGGTGACGGCGGCACCCGAGGAGAAGGTCTCGCGGGCCAGCTCCCCGGGCGTCAGCTCATGACCGGTCCGGCGCAGCGCCCCGAGCAGATCGAACTCCGGACGGCTGAGCCCCGCCCTCCGCAGCGGCGCGTCCTCGGCCTGCTGGAGCAGCGCGGCGCAGCGGTTGAGGCGTCCGATGATCTCCATCGGCCCGGTGTCGAGCCCGGGGTGCACGGCCCGCCACTGCCGGACGACGGCGGCGACGGTGTCGCCGCGCCGCCCGCCGGCCGGGTCCTCGCCGGCGGTCCGTCCCTCCAAGGGGTCCTCCGCGGCTGCGGAGACGCCGGACTGCGGGCCCGCCGCGTCCGCCGGGCCCCCGGCGCGCGGGGCATCGCCGTCCCCGACGTCCGCTCCGGCCGCGGACTCGTCGGCCGGGGCCACGTCGCCTCCCGGCCGCGGGTGTGGCCCCGAGACGCTCCGCATCGGCGGTGGTCCATCCGTCGGCGTCATGGCCGTGCGTCCTCCGTGTCTGTGTCCGGGCTCCGGTCCGGGAGCAGCCCCTGGCGTCGTGCCGTAGCGGCGAGCGTACGGTGTCCGGACTGCTCGGCGAGCACGACCCGCTCCTCGGGCAGGGCCCGCTGCCGCCATGCGCCGGCCACGGCGTCGGCGGTGGCGCGGAGGCCGGCGAGGGCGGCGGCGAGACAAGGGCGGGCGGACTCCAGGGCGGCCGGAGCGGGGTCCGGACCGGCCAGCGGCCGGGCGGCGTGCTCGCGGGCCCGCTCGGCGGCCGTGAGGGCACGCTCCACCCGGTCGCCCGCGCGGCGGTCGGTGACGGCCACGGCTGCGGCGAAACCGACCAGTGCCCCGACGACCGCGTCCACGACGCGCTCGGTCATCAGCTCACCGGGCTGCTGGTACCCGGCGACCTCGGTGAAGGGGCGGGGCGATCGCCGCGCCGACGCTCAGCGCGGGTTTGAACCAGATGTCCGGGGGCCGCCCGAGACGCAGCACACCGGCCAGTGGAAGACGCCGGGCGGGCGGGGGCACGGGGGCCGGATCGGGGGTCGCGCTGCTCATACGACACAACCTCAGCAGGTGTTGCACTCGTGAAGCATCTCGCGCGAAGCCGCTCTCACCCGCTGTGCTCCGGCCCACGCTCCCCGTGTACTCCTCTGCGCTCGCGTGCGCGCCGCGTGGCCCGGGCATCGAATGACCGACTCGAGCGGGGAGGTGCGCGTGCACGGTCCGGCTTCGTCCGGCTGGCTGCTGGTGGCGCTCTGCGTGATGACCGGCGCCGTCTGCCTGGCGCGGATGCGCAGCGGTCCGCGCCGGCAGCGCGGTGCTGCGGGCGGCGAGGCGCTGATGAGTTTCGGGATGGCCGCGATGGCGGTGCCGGCGGTGGTGTTCACCCCGCCCTCGTGGGTCTGGGCCGGGTACGCGGTGGTGTTCGGTGCGGCGGGCGTCCACGCGCTGTGGTCGGCGCGGGCGGGGACCGCTCCGCACGCGGCGCACCGTCTCCATCATCTGGTGGGGGCCGGGGCGATGGTCTACATGTCCGTCGTCATGGCCGCCGGCCCGGCGCACGCCCACGGCCGGGGCGGATCGGGAGTCCCGCTCCTGACGGGGGCGCTGCTGCTCTACTTCGCCGGATACGTGCTGCTGAGCGGCGTCCGGCTGGTGCCGGTGGCGGCGGTGGCGGGCAGTGGTGCCCCGGGTGCGTTGGGCGACCGGCCGGAGGTGGTCCGGGCCTGCCGGCTGTCCATGGGGATCGCGATGGTGGCGATGCTGCTGACGCTGTAGCGGGGGGTGCGGGCGGAGCCCGCCGGTCTCGCCGCGCCCGCTGCGGCGTCCGTTGCGGCGTCCGTTGCCTGCGTCACTTCGGCGCCGGGAGCCGTAACCGTGGGCGGCCCCGCGCTCATAGGCTGCCCCCCATGATGCTCCCCGCGGCGCTGCTGCTGCTCGGCACCCTCACCGCCGTGGCCGGTCCCCGGCTGCTCGCACGGGCCGACTGGCCCGACCGTGAGCCGGTGGTGGCGCTGTGGATGTGGCAGTGCGTGGTGGCGGCCGTGCTCGTGTGCTGTGCGCTGTCGATGGCGCTCAGCGCGGCGGCGGCCTGGCACGTGGTCGCGGGACAGCTCTTCTCGACGGCTCCGAGCGCCGTCGTCGAGGCCTACGTCATCGGCACGGCCGGCCCCTGGGCGGCGACGACGGCGGTGGCACTGGCCTGCGGCGCGCTGTGGAGCGCTGCGATGCTGGTCCGCGAGGCCGTCCGGGCCCGGGCCCGGCGCCGCAGCCGGCGCGCCGACCTGCTGGAACGCGCCCCGCTGCTGCCCGGCGAAGTGGCCTTGTCCGGCCGGCTCGTCGTGCTGGAGAGCGACCGGCCCGACGCCTGGTGGCTGCCCGGTACCCCGCCGCAACCGGTCGTCACCACGGCCGCGTTGCGGCGGCTGGAGAGCCGGCAGCTGGACGCGGTGCTGGCGCACGAGCAGGGCCACGCGCGGGCCCGGCACGACTGGCTGCTGACGTGCTCCTCCGCCCTCGCCGGCGGATTTCCGCAGGTGCCGGTGTTCGCCGCGTTCCGCGACGAGATGCACCGTCTGGTCGAACTCGCCGCCGACGACACGGCCTCCCGTCGCTTCGGCCGTCTGACCACGGCCCTGGCCCTGGTCGAACTGAACGAGCACCGGGGCGTCTTCGGCCCCTGCCCGACGCCGCAGGCCCATGTCCCGGCCCGGGTGCACCGGTTGCTCGCTCCCCCGGACCGGCTGACCGCGGCCCGGCGCCTGCGCCTCACGGCGGCGGCCGCCCTGGTGCCCGTGGTGCCGGTGCTGGTGGCCTTCGTACCGGGGCTGCGGGCGCTGGGCTGACGGCGCGGGTCCGCCACCGCGCGGCCGAAGATCGTCCGCGTGCTGGATACTCACCCCCCGGTTCGGCGAGGATCGCGGTATGCACACCCCGTCCGTCGACTCCCCGCCCCGTCCGGATCACCGCACAGCCGCCGGGCTCACCGGCGTCCTCGCCGCGTGCTCGATCCTCCTGCTGACGCTCGTCGCGGCGAGATGGAGCCCGTTGATGAGCGCGGACCGGGACATCGCCGCGACCACGCACCACTGGGCGGTCGACCAACCCGGCATCACCCAGGCGTGCCGCGTCCTGACGGACTGGGTGTGGGACCCGTGGACCATGCGCCTGTTGTGCGCCGTGGTCGTGGTGTGGCTGGTGGTGCGGCTCGCGGCTCGCTGGACGGCGGTGTGGCTGGCGCTCACCGTCGCGCTGGGCTCGCTGCTGCAGCAGGGCGTCAAGGCGGCGGTGGACCGCCCGCGCCCGGTGTGGCCGGACCCGGTGGACTCGGCGCACTTCGCGGCGTTCCCCTCCGGCCACGCCATGACCGCGACGCTCGCGTGCGGCCTGCTCCTGTGGCTGCTGCACCGGCACGGCGTCACCCCCGTCGTGTGGCGCACGGCGCTGGCCGTGGGGATCGTCTCGGTGGTCGGTGTCGGGCTGACCCGCGTCTGGCTCGGGGTCCACTGGCCGACGGACGTGGTGGGCGGCTGGCTGCTGGGCGCGACGGTGGTGGCCCTGGCCGTGTGGGTGCACGGGCTCCGGCCGCAACGGGCCCCGCAGGACGCCGGGGATTCGTAGGATCTGCCCATGACCGCCGCGCTGTTCGACTTCTCCGGGACCCTCTTCCGGGTCGAGTCCACCGATTCCTGGCTGCGCGGCACCCTCGCCGCCACCGGAGTCTCACTGACGGAGGCGGAGGTGACCGCCGCCGCGCGGGCGCTGGAGGCCGTCGGTGCGCTGCCGGGCGGCGGCGACCCCGCGCGGGTGCCGGAGGAACTGGCCGCGACCTGGGGCGTGCGGGACAGCAGCGCCGCCCTGCACCGGGCCGCCTACACCGGACTGTCCCGGCAGGTCACGCTGCCCGACCCGGCGCTGCACGACGCGCTGTACGACCGCCACATGACCCCGGCGGCATGGGCCCCGTACCCGGACGCGGTCGAGGTGCTGCGCACACTGCGGGACCGTGGCATCCCCGTCGGGGTGGTCAGCAACATCGGCTGGGACCTGCGCCCGGTCTTCCGCGAGCACGGCCTGGACCCCTACGTCGACGCGTACGTCCTGTCGTTCGAGCACGGCGTCCAGAAGCCCGATCCCCGGCTCTTCGCCACCGCCTGCGAGGCGCTCGGCGCCGATCCGCGACGGACGCTCATGGTCGGCGACGACCGCCGGGCCGACGGCGGCGCGACCGCCCTGGGCTGCGCGGTGCACTTCGTGGACCACCTGCCCGCGAGCGCCCGGCCGGACGGGCTGCGGCCGGTCCTGGACCTGGTGGGCTGAGAGGGCGCGCCGCGCTGCGGTGGCCGGCCATCCACCGGCGGGACGGACGGCCGGCCGACTGCTCGTCCGCCTCGGACGATCCCCCGTGTCGCCCGAGGCAGACGGCATCTCCGGCCCGGGCCGCACGGGCCGGGCCGGAAGCTCCGAGTATAGTTGGCTGGCAGCCAGTCAACGCAGGAGTTACAGCATGTCCCCGCGCACCGCCTCGGTCAACGAAGAGTTGCGGAGACGTTCGAAGGAGCGGCTTCTGCAGGCTGCGGTCGAGCTCGTCGGCGAGCGCGGTTTCGAGGCGACGACGCTCGGCGACATCGCGGACCGGGCGGGTTCGGCACGCGGGCTGGTCTCGTACTACTTCCCGGGCAAGCGCCAGCTCGTGCAGTCCGCCGTGCACCGGCTGATGCACCGCACGCTGGAGGAGGCGCTGGAGCGCGAGCCGCCCGCCGAGGACGGGCGGGAGCGGATGGCCCGGGCCGTCGACGCGATCCTGGGCCTGGCCCGGGATCACCCCGTGCTGATGCGCCAGCACATGGCCGGGCTGTTGCAGGCCGAGGGCTTCGTGCCCTGCCCCGAGCAGCGGCGGCTGGCGGAGCTGCTGCGGGACACCGTCGTACGGCACGGCTCGCGGGACGTCGACCAGGACTACCCGATGCTGCGCGCCCTGCTGATGGGCGCCGTGTACGCGGCCCTGGTGCCGGGGGCGCCGATGCCGGTGCCGGTGCTGCGGGCGGAGCTGTTCAAGCGCTACCGGCTCGACACGGAGCTGGGTGTCCCGCCGGGGGCCGGGGCCTCCGGCGGGACGGGCGACACGGACGTGTCGCGGTTCTTCGCCACGGGGGCCGCACCGCGCTGCGGCCCACCGGTTCAGTCGAGGTAGTCCGGCTGCGTCTGCACGTTCAGCTCATGCATCCGGACCCAGCGGGCCGGTGCCGTGCGCCGGTCGTCGATCTTCAGGACGTCGAAGCCCCGGGCGATCTCGTTCGAGTAGATGTGGCCGTTGTAGTAGGCCGACCAGGAGCCGCCCGTCCTGATCGTGTCGGTGGTCAGCGGGCCGCGGTCGAAGTAGGCGATCTCCTTCGGATCGGCGGAGTCGGTGAAGCCCCAGACGGAGACGCCGCCCCGGTACCAGGCCTGGACCATGATGTCCCTGCCCTTGACGGGGATCAGCGAGCCGTTGTGGGCGACGCAGTTCTCGGTGTCCGCCTGGTGGCGGGGGATCTTGAAGTGGCTGCGGAAGACGAGCTTGCGCCGGTCGCCCTTGCCGATGATGTCGTTGATCGGACCTCAGGGGGCCTGCTTCGCCGGGTGTGTACGTCGAGCGGAGTGTGGTTCGGACCCGCGCCCGGCCTGGCCGCCCCTCTCACCGCCGGGCACGGCGCGGGGGCAGCAGGCCCGCGTCCCGGGCCCGGCGGATCAGGCGCAGCGAGGTGCGGCGGCCGTGCCCGGTCGCGCCCATCACGGCGAGGACCGGGTCGGTGCCGTGCCGCTGGGCCGCGCGGTACTCCTGCGCCACCAGCCGGCACCCCTCCTCACCGTGCGGCCAGGCCGGCCGGGCGCGGCGGCCCTGTCCTCCGCCGTGCCCCGGTCCGGTGCCGCACACGTCGGCGATCGCCTCCTCGATCCAGGCGGCGAGCACGGCCAGGTCGTCCAGGGACAGCGCGGGCTGAGCGCGCACCTCCTCGACACAGACGCTTCGGCCGGTCACGAGGGCCAGTGCGTCGACGCGTGCGCCGTCGGCGAAGGCCAGCCGGAACTCGAACCACCGGGTGGCCGACTCGTTCTCCCGCACTTCCCACGCGGGCCGCACGGACACCGCGCCGTCCGCCGGAGAGCGATCAGAAAGTTGAAGAATGGATGCTTCCAGCACACACGGAACGTAACCGCATGATCACATTCCCTCCAGATCGGACACGCACCCCGGGCGGAGCAGTGCACCCTGTCAGCGGAGCCGGGCCGGTGCGATGCTGGAGGCGTCAGCGCTCCCCAGGGATCCGTCGGGTTCTGCCCGGGTGAGGAGTTCCGCCGTGCTGCGCGTCGCCGTCGTAGGCTCCGGGCCGAGCGGGTGCTACACCGCGCAGAGCCTGGTCCAGCAGGAATCCGGGGTGCGGGTCGACGTCCTGGACCGGCTGCCGTGCCCGTACGGCCTGGTCCGCTACGGCGTGGCTCCCGACCACGAGAAGATCAAGTCGCTGCAGAACAACCTGCGCGCGGTCCTGCGGCACGACCGGGTCCGGTTCCTCGGAGGGGTGCGGGTCGGCCCCGGCGGGGTACCGGTCGCGCGGCTCGGGGAGCTGTACCACGCGGTGGTGTACTGCGTGGGTGCCGCCACGGACCGGCGTCTGGGCGTTCCGGGTGAGGACCTGCCGGGCAGCTGGTCGGCGACCCAGTTCGTGTCCTGGTACAGCGCCCATCCCGACTCCGTGGACACCGGGTTCCTGCGGGACGCCCGTTCGGCGGTGGTGATCGGCGTGGGGAACGTCGCCGTGGACGTGACCCGGATGCTCGCCCGGGGCCTCACCGAGCTCCGCCCGACCGACATGCCTCAGGCGGCGTTGGACACGCTGGCGGCGAGCCGGGTGAGCGAGATCCACATGGTGGGCCGCCGCGGCCCGTCCCAGGCCCGCTTCACCACCAAGGAGCTGCGCGAGCTGGCCACCCTGCCGGAGACCGGCGTCGCCCTGGATCCCGCGGACCTGGCGGCGGACCCGGGGTACGCCGACCCGGCCGGGCTGCCCACGCCGCAGCGCCGCAACGTGGAGGTCCTGCGCGGCTGGGCCGAGACGCCGCCGAGGAGTGCGGCCCGCCGGATCCACCTGCGCTTCTTCCTCCGCCCGGTCGAACTGCTCGCCGAGCGCGGCCGGGTCCGCGCGGTCCGCTTCGAGCGGACCGCACCGGACGGGCACGGCGGCGTGACCGGCACGGGCCGGTACGAGGAGATCGAGGCCCAGCTGGTGCTGCGCTCGGTGGGCTACCGCGGGGTGCCTCTGGAAGGCCTCCCGTTCGACGCGGCGACCGGCACGGTACCGAACCGGTTCGGCCGGGTCCTGCGCGAGGGTGCCGTCCTGCCGGGCACGTACGTGGCCGGCTGGATCAAGCGCGGCCCGACGGGGGTCATCGGCACGAACCGGCCCTGCGCCAAGGAGACGGCGGCATCGCTCCTGGAGGACGCCCCCGCGCTCAGGAAGAGGCCCGTGCCCGACGACGCCCTTCCGGCCCTGCGCGCGGCGGGCGCCGACCCGGTCGCCTGGGCGGGCTGGGAGTCGATCGAACGGGCGGAGGCGGAACTGGGCGCCTCACTGGGCCGCGCGGTGGTCAAACTCCCGGACTGGCCGTCCCTGCTGAGGGCCGCCCGCCCCTGAGAGCCGCCGCCGGACCCCGTCCGCCCCGCAGAGCGCGGGACGCAGCACGGGACCGCGCGGCAGCCGCCCGCGGCCCGGCCCGTTCAGCCGCTCCCCCGGTCGGCCTGCCGCTGCGCCGCGCCGAGCAGTGCGTCCAGCAGCCCCGGGAACAGCTCCTCCAGGTCGTCCCGCCGCAGCCCGTTGATCTTGGACGTCCCCCGGTACACCTGCCGGATCACCCCGCTCTCCCGCAGCACGCGGAAGTGGTGCGTGGTGGTCGACTTGGTGACCGGCAGCTCGAACTCCGAGCAGGACAACTCGGCCTCGCGTGCGGCGAGTTCCCGCACGATCTGCAGCCGCATCGGGTCGGAGAGCGCGTGCAGCACATCCTCCAGCCGGATCTCGTCACGCACGGGATGCGGCAGGTCGCGGCTGCTGACGGCGGGGGCGGTCACGGCGGACTCCACTTCCTCGGGGACCCCTATAGTACGAGAACCCTCGTAGTTTGACATCCACCGTACTACGATGCCTATCGTACGAGTCGACCTCGGCCCCCGTGACGATTGGAGTCTGCCGTGACCGCGCTCTTCGAGCCCTGGACCCTGCGTGATGTGACGATCCCCAACCGCGTGTGGATGCCTCCGATGTGCCAGTACTCCGCGGCGCCGGAGGGCCCGCGGGCCGGCGCTCCCACGGACTGGCACTTCGCGCACTACGCCGCCCGCGCGACCGGCGGCACCGGCCTGATCATCGTCGAGGCCACCGCGGTGTCCCCGGAGGGCCGGATCTCCCCGTACGACCTGGGCATCTGGAACGACACCCAGGTCGAGGCGTTCCGCCGCGTCACCGCCTTCCTCGCCGCGCAGGGCACGGTGCCGGCGATCCAGCTGGCGCACGCCGGCCGCAAGGCCTCGACGGAACGCCCGTGGAAGGGCGGCGCCCCGGTCGGCCCGGAGGCCCACGGCTGGGACTCCGTCGCGCCGAGCGCGATCCCGTTCGACGAGCGGCACCCGGCCCCGGCCGAGCTGACCGTCGATCAGATTCGGAAGGCCGTCGAGCAGTTCGCCGCCGCGGCCCGTCGCGCCCTCGCCGCCGGGTTCGAGGTCGCCGAGATCCACGGCGCCCACGGCTACCTGATCAACGAGTTCCTCTCCCCGCACTCCAACCACCGCACCGACGCCTACGGCGGCTCGTACGAGAACCGCACCCGCTTCGCACTCGAAGTCGTCGACGCCGTACGGGAGGTGTGGCCGCAGGACAAGCCGCTGTTCTTCCGCGTCTCGGCGACCGACTGGCTCGACGAGGGCGGCTGGACCCCGGACGACACCGTCCGCCTCGCCGCCGACCTGCGCGAGCACGGCGTGGACCTGCTGGACGTCTCCACCGGTGGCAACGCCTCCGGCGTCCGCATCCCCACCGGCCCCGGCTATCAGGTCCCCTTCGCCGCCCGGGTGAGGAACGAGACGGCTCTGCCCGTCGCCGCGGTGGGGCTCATCACGGACGCCGAGCAGGCCGAGAAGATCGTGGCCAACGGCGAGGCGGACGCCGTCCTGCTGGGCCGGGAGCTGCTGCGCAACCCGTCCTGGGCCCGGCACGCGGCCCGGGAACTCGGCGGTGAGGTGCGGGTGCCGGAGCAGTACCACCGATCGGTCTGAGCCTGCTCCCTCCCGCGTACGTCAACCGGCCGCGCACGCCGTCCCGTTGAGGGTGAACGCGGCCGGAGCGGCGCTGTTGCCGCCGTGCCCGGCCTGGCAGCCGACGCCGACACTCGCGCCCGGCGCGATCGTGCCGTTGTACGACGCGTTCGTCGCGATCACCCCCGAGTCATGCCGGATCACGAACGTCGAGCCTGGCAGCACCCCATCCCGGGCCGCAGAACAACTCTCACAGTCATGTTCTCCGCGGTCCTGCAACGGGGCCGCCGGCCTCCGGGCCCGGCATGGCTGCGTCCCCCTTTCGAAACGGATGACCTGGGGAGTGGTGTCCCCTGGCCCGGGAGGCGCCGTCGGAGACGCTGATCAGAGGTCCGGCCGCCACCCGGTCCGGCGCTATGCCGGACAGCTCGCGGATGGCAGGTCCGCACAGCGTGGATGCGCGCGTACGACACCGACGCCGAGGCCGGCACCGTCAACACCCCTTGGGAAGGGGCGCGATGTCCGAGCCCGAAGACGTGGGCGTGTTCCTGGGCCTGGATGTCGGCAAGAGTGCCCACCACGGCGCGGGCTGACCGCGGCCGGGAAGAAGGTCTTCGACAGGCCGCTGCCCGACAGCGAGCCCAGGCTGCGAGCCGTCCTCGACAAGCTGCGCGACAAGTTCGGCACTGTCCTGGCGATCGTCGATCACCCCGCCTCGATCGGCGCCCTGCCGCTGCCCGTCGCCCGCGACGCCGGCTGCCAGGTGGCCTACCTGCCCGGGCTTGCCATGCGCCGGATCGCCGATCTCTACCCGGGCGAGGCCACGACCGACGCGAAGGACACCGCGGTCATCGCGGACGCGGCCCGCACCATGCCGCACACCTGCGGTCCCTGGAACTGCCCGACGAGATCACCGCCGAACTCACCGTCCTCGTGGGCTTCGACCAGAACCTCGCGGCCGAGGCACCCCGCACGTCCATCCCGGCGGGCGCTTCGCACGGCAGCTCGCGTCGTGCGCCCGCACGCCCACGCGCACGTGTACCGGCCCGGTCGTCCGGGAGGGCTCGGAGAACGTCGATGTGCTCGGCGCGCCGCGGCACTGAACCGCGAACCGGGCTCCGCCGAGGGGCCGGACCGGTTGCTGGAGCGCCCGCCGCCCACCGGGCACTGAACGACAGTCAGCGAACCGGCACACAGTTCGCGCACCGTCATCGGCTGGTTCCGCTTGGTTGTCGGTGCCGTGGTGCAGACTCCCCGTCAGTCGGTACTTCGCCAGGGGAGGACAACGTGTTCAGGGGGATCGACGAGGTCGACTGGGCCTCGATGCGGCATGCGTACGGCAGCGCGGAGGACGTGCCCGGACTCCTGCGGGGCCTGGCCTCCGCCGATCCCGCCGAGCGGCAGACCGCGCTCGACGGGATGTACGGCGCCGTGCACCACCGGGGTGACGTGTACGAGGCGACCCTCGCCTGTGTTCCGTTCCTCCTCGCGCTCGCCGGCCGCGAGGAGGTCCGGGACCGGGCGGGGGTCGTGGAACTCCTCGTCAGCATCGGCGACATGGAGGGCGCCCGCGGGGACCTCGCCGCGCGCGCCCGTGCCGCCCTGCGCGCGGACGCCGAGGTCTTCGTCCGGCTGGCCGGGGACGCCGACGCCGGGGTGCGCCGGACCGTCCCGGCGGCGCTCGTGCTGTTTCTCGACGAACCGGCCCGGGTGCTGGCCCTGCTGCGGGAGCGGATCAAGGTGGAGCGGGACGACCGGGTGCTGCTCGCCCTCGCCGAGGCGCTGGGCCTGCTCGCCCGGCGATACCGGGCGGCCGACGCGGTGCAGACGGCCGACGCGGTGCGGACGGCCGACGTGGTGGGTCTGTTGTCCGAGCTGAGCGAGCCCCCGTACGGGCCCGGGCTGCGACTCGCCGCGTTGGGTCAACTCGCGTATTGCGCACCGCAGTTGCTTCCTCCGGAGCTCGTGCCGACCGTCGTGCGGCTACTCCGGGACAGATCCGGGCAGCGCACGCGTGCGAGACACGCCTGCGACTGCCCGCGCTCCGACACAATCGCCGTGCGGCTGCGGCGGCTGCGGCCCTCGGACGAGGAGGGCGCGCAACTGCTGCGGACCCTGCACGGCGCCCTCGGCAGCCGGCTGGCCGACCGGGTGGCCCTGCTGCGCGGGCAGCTGACCAGTCCGGACCCTCTCGACCGGTGCAACGCCGTGTGGATGGCCGCCGCGCTGTTCCGCGAGTGGCGCGCCGGCCACACGGAGCCCATCACCCTCATAGGGGCCCAACTAGGTTCCGAGGAGGGCCGGTTGCACGACGCTGCCGTCACCGTCCTGCTGGACCTCTTCGCGCTGGCCGCTCCGGCCGCGGACCATCTGCACGCGCTGCTGACCTACCGCCCGGGGCTCCGGGTACGTCACGGCGAGCGGGGCGCGCCGAGGCTGGGCGGCCCGCTCAAGGCCCTGGCCAGGACGGGTGATCCACGGGCCGTGCCGATGCTGGCCGAGGTGCTCGCGGGACCGGTCGTGCCGGACGACCTGGGGCTGGTGACGCCCCACCTGGGACGCGCCGCCGCGCCCCTCGCCCCGGCCCTGCGACGGCGTCTCGCACGGGTGCCGCTGGACGGGCCCGGTGTGCGGGAACGGGCCGTGCCGCTGCTGACGGCGCTCGGGGCTCTGGGGGACGCCGGGTCCGTGCCGTCGATGCTGCGCCTGCTGCGGGGCCGCCCGGGCGGAGGGGGCCCCGGTGATGCCGTCGCGGAAGCGGCCGCCCGGGCCCTCGGCGCCCTCGGCGGCGCCGCACGCGAGGCGATACCCGACCTGCGCGAGCTGCTGGAGACCGACTGCGCCGTCACCGCCGCCGAGGCGCTGTGGTCGGTGACGGGCGGCGGCGCGGATGGGCTGGTGCCCCTGCTGGTGCGGGAGTTGACTTGGAGCGGTGCCGGATCCTGTGACTCCGCGGCCCGCACCGCGGATGTCGTCGGCACTGCGGATGCCTCGGCGCGGACGGCGACGGGCACCGAGGGGGGCGCCTCCCGCGCCCTGGCGGCCCCGGCGTCCGTGGAGGGCACAGCCGGCCGGTCCCGTCGGGTGGCCGCAGCGGACCTCCTCGGCCGCATGGGGCCGGCGGCCGGTACGGCCCTGCCCGCGCTGCGCGGGATGACCGGCTCCGCGGACCCGCTGGAGCGGACGGCGGCCGCCTGTGCGGTATGGCGCGTGTCCGGGCAGCCGGACCAGGTCCTCGCGCTGCTGCGCGTCGCGTGGAACGAGCACCCTCACACGCGGACGGCGATCGCCGGATGCGTCACCGCCCTGGGGCCGGCCGGCGCGCCGTTGCACGACCTGCTGCGCGCGGAGCTGGTATCCCCGAGGCGGCATCGGTGCGACGTCGGCGGTCAGGGCATCCGGGCCGATCTGGAGCTGATGCGGGTGTGCGCAGGCGTGCCGGCCGGGGCGTGGCCCGGGTAGGGCTGCCTGCCCGGGGCCGGCAGTCCTCCGGCCCTGCCGGGGCGTGCCGGCTCGGGTACCGCCTCACCCCGTGGTGCGCCCCCACATCGGTCCGAAGCGGGACCACTCGGCGTCCCACTGATCGATGCGGTGGCACTCCAGGCGGCTGCGCGGGGCACGGCCGGCGAGCAGCGGGACGGCAGCGGCGCTGAGGCCCGCGACGCCGCCGATGAGGACGGCCCGCAGGCGGGCCTGCGACTCGGTGCCGGGGCGGGTGACCTGGCGGCCCTCGAGGTCCGTCCACACGGTGACCGGGGTCCCGGCCGCGCTCCCCGCCGGGACACGGAGCTGCCCGGAGCGCGCGGTGCCGTCCCCGGCGGTCCAGGTCGCCTCCGCCCACACCCGCCCGGCGCGGGCCGCGCGGCCGTCGCCGGCCGGCGTCCCGGGAGCGCGTTCGGCGAGGTGGGCCCCCACGGGGCGCGACTCGACGCGCTCCCGGGCCAGCGGCCTCGACCGAGCGGCTCACCGACGAACCGGCCAGCACCCCGGTGAGCGCGGTCAGTGCCCACACGCCCAGGACGATGCAGGCCTCGACCCTGTCCGAGCGGCGCCTGAGCGGATTGCGCCGCCAGCGCCACAGCCACACCTTCGGACCACGCAACGCCGTCGTGGGCATCCTCCTCACGAGCGCATGACCTTCCGCCGCCCTCCCCGTACGGAAGATCGCCCCCGCACGCTCACCGCACCCGCCCGGCGTGGGCGCTCTCACAGGTCCCGCCTTGGTGGGCGGCCTCCGACACCGCCCTGACCTGGAGCGGAGCCGCACGGAGGGGTCGCTGTCAGTGGTGGGGTGCAGACTGTCCGATGTCCTGGACGAAGGCGTCGACGACGACGCCGCGGAGGTGATCGGCATGACCGAGGTACTGCTCGCCGTAGGTACGCGCAAGGGCCTGTTCATCGGGCGCAGGCGGGGCGGCGGCCCCTGGGAGTTCGACGAGCGTCCCTACTTCAACGCGCAGGCCGTGTGCTCGGTCGCGATCGACACCCGCGCCGCCACCCCGCGGCTGCTGGCCGGCGGCGACAGCGCGCACTGGGGCCCGTCCGTCTTCCACTCCGACGACCTCGGCCGGACCTGGACCGAACCGGCTCGGCCCGCGGTCAAGTTCCCCAAGGACACCGGCGCCTCGCTGGAGCGGGTGTGGCAGCTGCACCCGGCCGCGGCCGAGCCGGACGTGGTGTACGCGGGCACGGAGCCGGCCGCGCTGTACCGCTCGGAGGACCGCGGGGAGACGTTCGAACTGATCCGGCCGCTGTGGGAGCACCCGACGCGGTCCAAGTGGGTGCCGGGCGGCGGCGGTGAGGGCCTGCACACGGTACTCACCGACGCGCGCGACCCCCTGGCGGTGACGGTCGCCGTCTCGACGGCCGGGGTGTTCCGCACCCTGGACGGCGGCGCGAGCTGGACGCCCTCCAACACGGGCGTCTCCGCGGTGTTCCTGCCCGACCCGAACCCGGAGTTCGGCCAGTGCGTGCACAAGGTCGCCCGGGACGCGGCGAACCCGGACCGACTGTACCTGCAGAACCACTGGGGCGTGTACCGCAGCGACGACGCGGGCGCGCACTGGACGGACATCGGCGAGGGCCTGCCCTCCACCTTCGGCTTCGCGGCGGTGGCGCATCCCCGCAGAGGGGACACGGCGTACGTCTTCCCCATCAACGCCGACGCCGACCGGGTCCCGGCCGGCCACCGCTGCCGGGTCTACCGGACGACGGACGCGGGCAGGACCTGGGAGCCTCTCTCGGCGGGTCTGCCCCGGGAGGACCACTACGGCACGGTGCTGCGCGACGCCATGTGCACCGACGACGCGGACCCGGCGGGCGTCTACTTCGGCAACCGCAACGGCGAGGTGTACGCCTCGGCGGACGACGGTGACAGCTGGCAGCAGCTCGCCTCGCACCTGCCGGACGTGCTCTGCGTCCGGGCCGCGGTCGTGGGATGAGGCGGGAGCCCTCGCGTCCGGCGCGGCCCCGGACGGGCCTTGGCCACCGGTTGATCTCCGCCACCCTTACGACAGTAGGGTGACGCCGTGGCACCACGACCCTTGCATGAGATCGTCGAAGCGGGCTGGGCGAAGGCCCTGGAACCGGTGGCCGAACGCGTCGCCGCGATGGGGGACTTCCTGCGCGCGGAGATCGCCGCGGGACGCACCTACCTCCCGGCCGGGCCGAACGTCCTGCGCGCCTTCCAGCAACCCTTCGACGAGGTGCGCGTCCTGATCGTCGGTCAGGACCCGTACCCGACCCCGGGGCACGCGGTGGGACTGTCGTTCTCGGTCGCGCCCGAGGTGCGGCCGCTGCCCGGCAGCCTCATCAACATCTACCGCGAGCTGAACGCCGACCTGGGCCTGCCCCAGCCGTCCAACGGCGACCTCACGCCGTGGACGCGGCAGGGCGTGCTGCTGCTCAACCGGGCCCTCACCACCGCCCCGCGCAAGCCGGGCGCGCATCGGGGCAAGGGCTGGGAGGAGGTCACCGAGCAGGCGATCCGCGCTCTTGCCGCGCGCGGCAAGCCGCTCGTGTCCATCCTGTGGGGGCGCGACGCCCGCAACCTGCGTCCCCTGCTCGGCGATCTGCCCTCCGTGGAATCCGCTCACCCCTCCCCCATGTCGGCGGACCGGGGCTTCTTCGGCTCCCGCCCGTTCAGCCGGGCCAACGACCTGCTGATCCGCCAGGGCGGCCAACCGGTGGACTGGCGCCTGCCGTGACCGGGGCGGCGGGCGGCTCCGGGTTCCTCGCCGTGGACTCGGGCGGGTCGGGGCTCCGCGCGGTGGTGGGCACCGCCGAGCGGGGACCGCTCGCCCGGCGCACCTCCGGGGATCCTGTCCGCACGGGGGACCGGGGCATCGACCCGGAGCACTTCATGGCCCGGCTCCTCCCGCTGGTCCGTGCGTTGGCCGAGGAGACCGGGCCGCTGCGGCTGGAGGCGGCGGTCGTCGGCGCGGCCGGGCTCGCCTCGCTCGGTGACGCGCTGCGCGCCGAGCTGCCGGATGCCCTGGCGCGGGAGATGGGTGTGCGCAGGGTCGCGCTGGCGGCCGACGCCGTCACCGCGTACGCGGGGGCCCTCGGGTCCCGGCCGGGCGCGGTGATCGCCGGGGGTACGGGGCTGATCGCGATCGGCATGGACCCGGCCGGCTGGCGCCGCGCGGACGGCTGGGGACATCTGCTGGGCGACTGCGGGGGCGGGGCCTGGATCGGACGGGCCGGTCTGGAGGCCGCGCTGCGCGCCCACGACGGGCGCGACGGCGGCTCGGCCGGACTGCTGGCGCGCGCCGAGGAGATGTTCGGGCCCATGCGCGGGCTGCCCGGTGTGCTGTACCCGCGCGCGGACCGGTCGGCCGTGCTCGCTTCCTTCGCACCCTCCGTGGCCGCCTGCGCGGACGAGGACGGGATCGCTGCGGGCATCCTGCGGGCGGCCGCCCGGCACATGGCCGACTCCGCGCGCGCGGTGTGCCCCTCCGCCGGGGAGCCGCTCGTCGCCGTCACCGGCGGACTGTTCCGGATGGGCGACGCGCTCCTCGGCCCCCTGGACGAGGAGCTGGCCGAGCGGATCCCGCGCGCGCGACGCGTGCCCGCCGAGGGCGATCCGCTGCACGGCGCGGTGCGCATGGCCGCCGAGCTGAGCACCGGCTCGCTCGGGCTGCCCGGCGACGCGTCGATGCTGACCGTCACGGGCTCGTGGGGATGAGTCGTCAGGGACCGCGACAGGCCCGTCGCGACAGGCCCGTGGGGACGAGTCGTCACTGACCGCGACGGGCCCGAAGGGATGAATGGATCCGATCACACCCGAACCGTACGCAACTCATCAGACAAAGCCGGACGGATACCGCTCACCTGCACCCTCCCCGAACAGGGGAGCCCAGGAAGCCAGTAACATGCGGCGCCATGAGTTCCCCTACTGGGCCCGCGGATGGCCTGCCCGTACGAATGCCGCGCCCCCGCCAGCCCGGACGGCACCGCCGTCCCGAGCCTCTGGTCGCTCCCGAGGGCGCGCCCGCGCTCGTCCTCGCCGTGCCGGGGACGCCCAGTAGCGCCACGCGCAGCCTCGCCGAGGAGGTCGTGAGCATCGGCCGCTCCGAGCTGCCCGGCCTCGATGCCCGCATCGGTTACCTCGACGGGGACGACGCGGACTTCCCGTCGCTGCAGGGCGTCCTCGTGCGCGCCGCCGAGGAGCGCACGGCCCGTTTCGAGCAGGCGCGTGCCGCCGGCATGGACGTCAGGGCGCCCGAAGGCCCCGTCGCTGTCGTCGTGCCGCTGCTCGCCGGCCCGGACAGCGCACTGCTGCGCCGCGTGCGCCAGGCCGTCATGGAGAGCCGTATCGCGGCCGAGCTGACCGACGTCCTCGGCCCGCACCCGCTCCTCGCCGAGGCGCTGCACGTGCGGCTCTCGGAGGCCGGCCTGGCCCGCGCCGACCGCGCCCGCCTGTTCACCGTGGCGACCGCGGCCGACGGCATCATCCTGGCGTCCGTGGGCGGTGACGAGGCCGTGCAGGCGGCCGGGATCACCGGCATGCTGCTCGCCGCGCGCCTCGCGGTGCCGGTCATGGCGGCGGCCCTGGACCAGGAGGGCTCCATCGCGTCCGTCGCCGAGCAGCTGCGGTCCTCCGGCTCGCGGCAGCTGGCCCTCGCGCCGTACCTGATCGGCCCGGAGATCGAGCCGGGGCTGGTCGAGGAGGCGGCGAAGGAGGCGGAGTGCTCCGCGTCCGAGTCGCTCGGACCGTACCCGGCGATCGGGAAGCTGGCCCTGGCCAAGTACACGACGGCGCTGGGCATCACGCCGCAGCAGCCGCAGGGCGCGCCGGTACGCTGACGCCCCGGTACGACTCGGAAGGGCCCGCTCCGTGCCCGGAGCGGGCCTTCGCCGTCGCGAAGGGGAGGCGAGCCCTTCGGCCCCGTCAGCCGACGACCACGCAGGACGCCGCCGGCACCTCGAGGGAGCCGCGGCGCGCCGGCACCCCCGTGTCCGGGTCGGTGGCGAACCAGGTCACGTCCCCCGAGCGCTCGTTGGCGACGTAAAGGAAACCTCCGGACGCGGTGAGGGCACGCGGCCAGCGGCCTCCGCAGGGGACGGTGGTGACCAGCGGCAGCGCGTCACCCTCCACGGCCAGGACGGACAGGGCGTCCTCGCCCCTGGTGGCGGTCCACACGAAGCGGCCGTCGGGTGAGACGGCGATCCCCGAGGGGTGGGCGTCGCCCGCCGGGGCGCCGGGCAGCACGGGGACCTCGGTCAGCGGTCTCAGCACGCCGTCGGCTCCGTCCCAGCGGCAGACGGTGACGGAGGGGCTGAGTTCATGGACGACGTAGGCGTGCGCGCCGTCGGGGCTGAAGGCCAGGTGGCGCGGTCCGGAGCCGGGCCGCAGGGCCGTCTCCCGGTGCGGCACCAGGGCGCCGTCCGCCAGGGTGCACACCCGCACCGAGTCGGTACCGAGGTCGACGCTGACAGCCCAGTGGCCACTCGGGTCGGGCTGCACCTGATGGGCGTGCGGGCCCTGCTGGCGCGGGGTGTACGGGCCGGAGCCGGTGTGCCGCAGGACGCCCGAGGCGTCCGGGGCGAGCGTGCCGTCGGGGCGGACGGGGATCGCGGTGACGCTGCCGGAGCCGTAGTTGGCCGTGAGGACGTGCCCGGCGAACAGACCGAGGTGGGTCGGGCCGTCGGCGTCGACGGACACGGGCGGGCCGGCCGGCTCGGGCACGTCCCCGTGCACGCGGTAGGCGACCACCGCGCCATCGGCCGTCTCACTGACCGCGTACAGGGTCCGCCGGTCGGGAGACAGGGCCAGGTACGACGGGTCGGGAACGTCGTCGAGGGTGCTCAGGACGGTCAGAGCGCCGCTGCCGGCGTCGACCCGCGCCGTCACGATGCCGGGGCCTCCGGCCGCCGTGAACGATCCGATGAACGCCCGCCTGCCGTCCGCCACCGCTGTCCCCTCTCGCCGTCGCGCCGTCCGCGTGCCGGGTGCGCGCCGCCCGGGAGGGCCGTGTGCCGCCGTCCGCCGGAACCGCGCAGCCGATCATGCGCGGTCTAGACCAAAGGGTCAAGCGTCGGGGCCGGGTTCACGCCCCGGCGAGCGGCGAGCCCGACGGGGTGCGCAGCGGGCGGGCGAGTTCGGCCAGGGCCCGCTCCAGGCCGTGCAGATGGGCCAGGGCGGGTTCCGCGAGGGGTGCCCCGTCCGGGTGAACGGTGATGTCCCGGCCCTCGGTGAGCGCCTCGACCGCGGCCTCCACGCGCCGGCAGGCCGTGGCCAGGCGGGCGTCGTGCGAGGCCTCGGGGTCGGCGGCGACGGCGACCAGGCCGCGGATCTCCCCGGCGCAGGCGTCGAGCAGGTCGAGGACGCGCCGGGCCCGGCGCTTGCGGCCGAGCATCGGGTTGAGCGGGTGCACCAGCGGGGCGACCGAGAGCCGTACCCGGGCGAGCAGCTGCTCCAGCTCGGTGACCCGGGGGGCCGGATCGGCGTCCGGCGCCCCCGCGAGCCGCCGGGCGGTCTCGACGGCGCAGGCGTGCACGCAGCGCAGGGCCCGCCGGATCCAGGCGTCGGTGACACTGTGCGTGGTGACGGGCAGGACGAAGAGCACGGCCAGGGCGGCGCCGAGCGCCCCGACGCCGGTCTCGGCGAGCCGCAGGGCGAGCAGCCCCGGGGAGAGCACGCCGAGGAGGCCGTAGAGCAGCCCCGCGAGCAGGGTCACCCAGAGCATCATCCAGGTGTAGGACACGGCGGCCGTGTAGAAGATGCCGAAGACGCAGACGGCGGCGAGCAGGGCCGTGAGGGCCGGGTCGCCGTGCACGGGGACGGCGACCAGCAGGCCGAGGCCGATGCCGATGACCGTGCCGAGGAGCCGGCGGAAGCCGCGCACGAGGGTCTCGCCGCGGGAGGTGGTGTTGACGAAGATCCACCAGGTCGCGCCGACGGCCCAGTACCAGCGCTGTCCGGAGACCAGCTGGCCCACGACGAGGGCGAAGCCAGCCCCGGCGGTCGCCTGGATCGCCTGGCGGGTGGTCACGCGGGCGAGGCCGGTGCCGCCCGGTGGGGCGGGTGCGGCGGCCGGGGGCAGACGGCGCTCGTAGCACCACAGGCCGAAGCGCACCGCGGCGGCGGCGAGCACGGACAGCAGGACCGCCGCGTGGAGCTCGGGCAGCTGGTCACGGGTGGCGTGCAGGAACTGCGCCACGAAGTAGGTCATGAAGGCGAAGACGCCGAGGCTGTGCCCGCGCGGGCCCCAGCGGCGGGCGTACACCCCGGCGCCGACCACGGCGAGGAAGGTGAGGTCCCGGGCCACCGGGTGGTCGTGGAGCCCGGCCGCGGCGGTGAGCACCGGCAGGCCGACCACGGGCAGCAGGGCGGTGGTGACCGCCTGGCCCCGGACCGTGGCGTCGGTGACGGTGAAGAGGGCGAGCAGGGCGGCCAGGCCCCCGGTGACGGCTCCCGTGAGGGGGTGCCCGGCGAGGCCGCCGACGGCGACCGCCAGCGCGATGCCTACGACGGCACGCGTGGCGAACCGCAACCGCGTCCGCCCCGGATCCGAAGCCACGAACACCCTCTTCAGCACCGCTTACCGCCCCCTTCGCACGATGGCCCGGAGAAAGCATGAAAAGGGCGCCGCGGGGTCCGCAGCGCCATTGACTCCCCCATGGGAGCACCTTCGGCACCACTGGCTCAACTCGCTCCTTCTAGACTGGTCCATTGGCACAGCCCAGGCCGCCCAGGAACGGCCACGACAGAGCCAACGGACGAGGAGGCGCGCCATGCCCGTGGACGAGCTCGACACCCGCATCCTGCGGCTGCTGCTGGAGCAGCCGGGCACCAGCGTGCGCGAGTACGCCCGGATCCTGGGGGTGGCCCGGGGCACCCTCCAGGCGCGGCTCGACCGGCTGGAGCGCGAGGGGGTGATCACCGGCACGGCTCCGGCCCTGTCCCCCGCCGCCCTCGGGCATCCGGTGCTGGCGTTCGTGCACATCGAGGTCACCCAGGGGCATCTCGACGAGGTGGGCGACGAGCTGGCCGAGGTGCCGGAGATCGTCGAGGCGTTCTCGATCACGGGCGGCGGCGATCTGCTGGCCCGGGTCGTGGCGCGGGACAACGCGCACCTGGAGGACGTCGTCCAGAAGCTGATCAGCATGCCCGGGGTGGTCCGCACCCGCACGGAGGTCGCCCTGCGCGAACGCGTGCCGCACCGGCTCCTGCCGCTGGTGCGGTCGATCGGCCGGAAGGCACGCTCCTGACCCCTCCTCCCCCGTCACGGACCGCGCTCCTCGACGTGCTGACACCATGCGCCTTCCCGGCGGCCTCGCGGTCGTCTTCGACCTCGGCGGGACACGGCCCGGACGGCTGGGAGGGCCTGGCCGGGCTGTCCCGGACGACGAGACCGACCCGGTGGCGCGGGTGCGGTTCCACGGCCGGGACGTGGGCGACGGCCGGGCTGCCGACCAGGTCCGACGGCGACCGGATGGTGCGGACGGCGGCCGCGGCCTCCCAGGGCGGCTGAGCGCGGGTCGCCGAACGTTTTCGCGGCGACGGTGATTGTTTCGCCGTCGGCGTCCGTACCACTGGGTGTTGGGCCGTTTCTTTCCCAGGAGGCACGATGCGCATTTCGCGCAGCACGGCAGGAACCGCGTTCGTGGGCGGTGCGTTGATCCTTACGCTCTCCGCTCTCGCCTACCCCAGCATGCTGGGCGTGCAGAACACGGCTTCCGGCCAGGACCGCATCATCGCCAGCACCCAGTGGGGCCCACTGACCGAGGCGGACCGGGACTTCGTGGTACGTGTGCGCGCGGCCGGCCTGTGGGAGTACCCCCTGGGGCAGATGGCGATGGAGCGGGGCACCACGCCGGCGATGAAGGAGGTCGCCAAGCACCTGCTCGTCGGGCACGGGCGGCTGGACGCGACCTGCCGCAAGATCGCCACGGACATGAACATCAGCCTGCCGAACGAACCGTCGCCGCAGCAGCAGCAGTTCGTGGCGACGGCGGAAGGCAGCACCGGCAAGGAGTTCGACTCCACCGCCGTGACCATCATGCGCGTCGCGCACGGCGGCATCTTCCCCACGATCGCCAAGATCCGGGCCACCACGCGCAACAGCCTCGTGCGTGCGCTCGCCGACCAGACCAACGACACCGTGCTGGACCACATCACGATTCTGGAGAAGACCGGCCTGGTCAACCACGAGCAGGTCGCCTTCCAGATCACCGCCCCGGCCAAGCTGCCCCAGGACCAGACCACGCCGCCGCCTCCGCAGGCGGGTGCGCCGGTCCGGGTGCTGCCGGTCCCCGAGGACCTGAAGGACTTCCAGACGGTCGCCCCCAACCCGTCCTTCGGACCGGGGCCGACTCCGACGGCTGGCTGAGCGAGGGCGGCCGGGCTCAGGAGCGGCGGCGGGGCCTGCCCCGTCGGCCGCCCTTGGCGGCGCCCGAGGCACCGCGACGGTTCGCTCCCGACGGCTTCTGGGGCTGCGGGGTGCGCTTCGGCTTCCCCTGGACCGGATCCTGTCGGCGGCCCCGGGTGCTGTTGACCGTCCGGCCGCGGACGATGCCGATGAAGTCCTCCACGTGGTCCGTCGTCGCGTCCTCGGGCCAGGCCAGGGCCACGCTCGACTCGGGGGCGTCCGTGAGGGGCCGGTGGGTGAGATCCTTGCGGTGGTGGAGACGGGCCAGCGACAGGGGAACGATCAGGACGCCGATACCGGCCGCGACCAGTTCGACGGCGTCGGCCGTGGTGGCGGGGCGTTCGAAGGCGGGCCGGCCGGGCAGGCCACGCTCCCAGTCCAGGACGTCGTCGAGGGGGTGCAGCACGATGTCGTCGGACAGGTCCTCCGGCGCCACCTCGTCGACGGCGGTGACCAGGTGGTCCTTGGGCACCACGACGACCGTCTGCTCGGTGTAGAGCGGGATCGCGCTGAGGACCGTGCGGTCCACGGGCAGCCGGACGAGGCCCGCGTCGGCCTCCCCGTCGCGCAGCTGCCCCGCCGCCGCCATCGCGGGCACCTGCGTGAGCGTCAGCGGGACCCCGGGGTGCCGCTCGTTCCAGATGCGCACCCATTTGTCGGGCATCACCCCGGGGACGTACGCGAGGCGGAACGAGGGAGGTGCTTCCGAGCCTGTCACCTGGCCAGGCTACCGGCCGTGGTCGGAGGGCGGGCACGCGCTCGATACCCTGGCGCCATGACGTCGCACCAGAGCACCCAGACGATGAAGCCCGCCACCGCGGCGAAGAAACTGGGTGTGTACCTCGAGGCCACCCCCGCCGAGTTCCGGGAGGGTGTCGTCTCACGCGCCGAGCTCGGCGAGCTCCAGGCGAACCCGCCGCAGTGGCTGCAGGACCTGCGGCGCGACGGCCCCCACCCGCGCCCGGTGGTCGCGGCGAAGCTCGGCGTCTCCATCGCGGGCCTGGCCCGCGGAGGCGTCACCGAGCCGCTCACCACCGAGCAGATCGAGACGCTCGAGCAGGAGCGCCCCGAGTGGCTGAAGCGGGAGCGCGCCACCCAGGCGGAGGTCCGCAAGGAGGCGGCCCGCCTCAAGAAGAAGAACGCCGAGCGCACCGGCTGACCTCGCCCCCTTCACAGGCCCGGTCTTCGGCGACGGCTCCGGCTTCAGTTCCGGCTTGGGAACCAGATCCCGGCCCCGCCATCGGCATCGGCTTCAGCTCCGGCTCCGGCTCCGGCTCCGGCTCCGGCTCCGGCTTAGGAGTTGATCCCGGGCTTACGAGACGGGCCTTCGACCGCCACCTTTTCGACCGGGACAGGCGTCGGCGTAAACGCCAGGCCGCGCCACCCCTTCCTGCGCGTAGAAATATCTACGAGCATGGCTACGGCCGTGCGGCTCGCGAACCCCGCGGGTCGCCGGCCCGTGTCCCGCCCGCGCCGTCGTGGCGCGCCGACCGTGCTGGGGTGGTCATGCAGAGCGTCATGGGGAAGCAAGCCGTCGAGTGGCTCGCCGCGGCGGCCAAGGACCCCCAGCAGTGCAAGCGCGAGTGGGACCACGGCACCGGAACCGCCCTGGTGGAGGCGGGGCGCTACTGGGACGTGCTCAGCGTCCCCGACCGCCTCGGGCTGCTCGCCCTCGACCTCCTGTGGCGCGACCCGCTGAAGGTGCCCGGTCCCACCCTCGTGGACTGCGCCGCACGCAGAGTGGGTTTCTTCCTGCCGCCCGATCCGGTCAGCGAGTGGGTCGGGTCCGGCGTCCGCCATGTCGGCCGGGGCTCGTGGGTGGCGGTGCCCCCGCCCTACCGCCCGGCCGGACGCCTGGAGTGGCTCGTGCCCCCGGACGGGACCGGCGCGCTGCACACCCCCGGCACCCTGGAAAAGGCCCTGCGGGAGGCCACCGGCACCCTCGCGGTCCTGGCACCCGTCAGCGCGGAACCGGTGCCGGCGGAGGGCTGGTGAGGCAGGCGCCCGCACGCACGGCCGCTCACCTCCCCCGTCTCGTCCTCCGTCCCGCGCGGTCCGGGCGCGGTCGGCGCGCACCGGTGGTCACGGACGGCGGGTCGGGCGAGCCGCCCGCTCGGCGCCCGGGGGGACGCCGGCCGCGGCCGCGGACCCGGGTGCGCACCGGACGTCCAGCAGGTCACGGAGCTCCAGGTCTCGCTCTCGCCCGGCGCGGCGAAGGAGACCCACTGGCCGTCGCGTGCTCCGGGACGGCATGGCCCCGGGCCTCCCATTCGGCGGCCAGGGCCGCGTGGATCGGCGGATGGCCCCCGAAGGCGGTGGTGAGCTCGGCGTACGCGCGGGGCGCCACGTCGTGGCCGAGAGGGCGCCGCGCCGTGTCGGTGCTCTCCATGCCGGGCCAACGCGGCGCCGCGCGCCGGTGGTACACGGGCGGACCCTCGTCCGTCGGGTCGAGTGAACCCGTCACCCGCACGGCGGCACCCGGGCACCGGACGGTCACCCGCTCGCGGCGGGTCGGGCGTCCGTACCCCGCTCGAACGGGGTTCTCGCCCCGGAGCCCCGAATCCGGTAACACTGACTCAGGCCGACGGACGAGCCGGACATCGCCCGGGCGTCGGTCGTCCCGTACGACGGCAGGGGAGGCCATGTCACAGCGCCCCGACCTCCGGCAGCGCAGGGCCGTGCTGGAGCACGAGTGGTCACGATGGGTGCCGCGGCTCGGCGTGCCGGGCGCGCGGCCGGGCGGCAGCGTGGCGCTGCGCCACGAGGTGACGGAGTCCTGGGCACGCTCGCTGAGCAGCGTCGACCCGGGCCGGGACAGCGCACCCGTCACCGACGACGGCTCGGTGCACCAGCGCTGGACCTCCTCCCCGCTGTACCGGCCGGTGTCCGCCCTGGCCGGGGAGTTGCACAGCATCGCCGAGGACGCCGGTTTCGTCACGGCGGTCACCGACGAGTCCGGCACCATCCTGTGGACCTGCGGCGGCCCGGCCATGCGCCACCGCGCCGAGCGGGTCAACTTCGCGCCGGGCGGCCGCTGGGACGAGCAGGCCATGGGCACCAACGCGCTGTCACTCGCCCTGCGCACCGGCCGTCCCAGCTCGGTCTTCTCGGCCGAGCACCTGGTGTCGGCCCTGCACGGCTGGGTCTGCTACTGCGCCCCCGTGCACGGACCGGACGGCCGGGTCCTCGGCGTGCTGGACCTCTCCACCACCTGGGACCGCTCGCACCCGCTGGCCATGTCGACCGTACGGACACTGGTGTCGACGATCGAGGCCCGTCTCGCCGCGGAGCCGCAGCCGTCCCGTTCGCCCCGGCTGCACCTCACCTGCCTGGGCGCCGAGCAGGCCGAGCGGGAGGGCCGGCCCCTGTCCCTGCGCCCGCGCCAGATGGAGATCCTCGCCCTGCTCGCCCTGGAACCCGACGGCTTCTCCCCGGAGCGGCTGCGCGCCGCCCTGTACGGGGACCGGCCGGTGACGGCGTCCACGTTCAAGGCGGAGGTCTCCCACCTGCGCCGCGCACTCGGCGGCGGTGTCGCCCCGCGCCGCTACACCCTCACCACCCCGGTGTCCTGCGACGCCGCCGACGTGCTGCGCGCCCTGGAGCAGGGCGACACGGACACCGCCCTGGGCCGCTACGGCGGCCCGCTGCTCCCCCGCTCCGGGGCACCGGGCATCGAGGAGTGGCGCACGCGCCTCGAAGTGGCCGTACGGGAGGCGGTCCTCGCGAGTTCGCGCCCGGAACACGCCCTGCGCTACGGGGAACGGGCCCCGTACGACGCGGAGGTCCACGAGCACGCGCTGCGTCTGCTCGGCCCGGACGACACGCGCCGGGCGCTCGCGGCGGGACGGCTGAGCACGGCCGTGCACGACTGACGGCCGCTGCACCAACCTTGCGCCAACCTCCCGGGGGCACAGTGTGGGCGTCACGACGGCGTGGGCCGTCACCCGCACCCGTCACCTCCCTTCACCGAGGAGAGCCGCCATGGTGTACGCGCAGCCCGGTACGGACGGCAGCATCGTCAGCTTCGCCCGCCGCTACGACAACTTCATCGGTGGCGACTGGGTCGCCCCCGTAGAGGGCCGCTACTTCGACAACCCGACCCCCGTGACCGGCGAGACCTTCTGCGAGGTCGCCCGCTCCTCCGCGGCCGACGTCGACCTGGCGCTGGACGCCGCGCACCGGGCCGCCGACGCGTGGGGCCGCACCTCCACCGCGGAACGCGCGGGCGTCCTCAACCGCATCGCGGACCGCATCGAGGAGAACCTGGAGAAGATCGCGGTCGCCGAGACCTGGGAGAACGGCAAGCCGGTCCGCGAGACCCTGGCCGCCGACATCCCGCTGGCCGTGGACCACTTCCGGTACTTCGCCGGGGCCGTCCGCGCGCAGGAGGGCAGCATCGCGGAGATCGACGAGGACACGGTCGCGTACCACTTCCACGAACCGCTGGGCGTGGTCGGCCAGATCATCCCGTGGAACTTCCCGATCCTGATGGCCGCCTGGAAGCTGGCCCCGGCGCTGGCCGCGGGCAACTGCGTGGTCATCAAGCCGGCCGAGCAGACCCCGGTCAGCCTGCTCTATGTCATCGACCTGATCGCCGACCTGCTGCCGCCCGGCGTGCTGAACGTCGTCAACGGCTTCGGCGTCGAGGCGGGCAAGCCGCTGGCCTCCAGCTCGCGGGTGGCGAAGGTGGCGTTCACCGGCGAGACGACGACCGGCCGCCTGATCATGCAGTACGCGAGCGAGAACATCATCCCCGTCACGCTCGAACTGGGCGGCAAGAGCCCGAACATCTTCCTGCCCGACGTGATGGCCGCCGACGACGACTTCCTGGACAAGGCCGTCGAGGGCTTCGTGATGTTCGCCCTCAACCAGGGCGAGGTCTGCACCTGCCCGTCCCGCGCCCTGGTCGCCTCGTCGATCTACGACGAGTTCATGGCCCGCTGCGTCGAACGCACCCGGGCGATCGTCAGCGGCGACCCGCTGGACCCGGCCACCATGATCGGCGCGCAGGCCGGCAACGACCAGTACGAGAAGATCCTCTCCTACCTCGACATCGGCAGGCAGGAGGGCGCCGAAGTGGTCACGGGCGGCAACCCGCGCACGGTCCCCGGCCTGGAGGGCGGCTACTACATCGAGCCGACCATCTTCCGCGGCACCAACGACATGCGGATCTTCCAGGAGGAGATCTTCGGCCCGGTCGTCTCGGTCACGACCTACGACTCCGTCGACGAGGCCCTGAAGATCGCCAACGACACGCTGTACGGTCTCGGCGCGGGCGTCTGGACCCGAGACGGCAACACGGCGTACCGCCTCGGCCGCGCGATCAAGGCGGGCCGCGTGTGGACGAACTGCTACCACGCGTACCCGGCGCACGCGGCGTTCGGCGGCTACAAGAAGTCGGGCATCGGCCGGGAGACACACAAGATGATGCTCGACCACTACCAGCAGACGAAGAACATTCTTTGTTCCTACAGCCCTCAGAAGCTTGGCTTCTTCTAGCGCCTGAAGTCGGTTGCCTGGAGGCATCGTTGCGCTCCAGGCAACTCGGCATGACGGCTACCCTCTACAGCTTTCACGCTACTCTCCGACACCGAAGGGGTTCCCGTCCGGAGGGGTCGTGGACGGCGCCGAACGACATCACCGCACGAGCCGCCCGCTCATGAGCGCCGCGAGTTCCAGGACCGCCCGGACCGGCTCGCGACAACGGCCGTGCCGCCCCCGCGCGACCTCGTCGTCGGGTTCATGGGGCAACCGCATCGGCTTCCGTCATGGCAGTGGATCACCCGTCCCGCTCTCCGGGTACCGTCAGGGTATGAGTCATCCGCATCCCGAGCTGAAAGCCGCCCCGCCCCTTCCCGACGGAGGGCTGCGGGTCATCGCCCTGGGCGGTCTGGGTGAGATCGGCCGTAACATGACCGTCTTCGAGCACGCGGGCAAGCTGCTCATCGTCGACTGCGGCGTGCTGTTCCCCGAGGAGACCCAGCCCGGCGTGGACGTGATCCTGCCGGACTTCACCTCGATCCGGGACCGGCTGGACGACATCGTGGCCGTGGTGCTCACCCACGGCCACGAGGACCACATCGGCGGCGTGCCGTACCTGCTGCGCGAGCGGTCCGACATTCCCGTCGTCGGCTCCAAGCTGACGTTGGCGTTCCTGCAGGCCAAGCTCAAGGAACACGGCATCCGGCCGCGCATGGTGCGGGTGCGGGAGGGCGACCGGCGCGGCTTCGGGCCCTTCGACTGCGAGTTCGTGGCGGTCAACCACTCCATCCCCGACAGCCTCGCGGTCGCGATCCGCACCCGGGCCGGGATGGTGCTGCACACCGGCGACTTCAAGATGGACCAGTTCCCCCTCGACGACCGCATCACCGATCTGCGCGCCTTCGCCCGCCTCGGCGAGGAGGGTGTGGACCTGTTCCTCACCGACTCCACCAACGCTGAAGTACCCGGCTTCACCACCTCCGAGCGAGAGCTGAACCCGGCGATCGAGCAGGTGATGCGCACCGCGCCCCGCCGGGTCATCGTCTCCAGCTTCGCCAGCCACGTGCACCGCATCCAGCAGGTCCTGGACGCCGCCCACCAGCACGGCCGCAAGGTCGCCTTCGTCGGCCGTTCGATGGTCCGCAACATGGGCATCGCCCGTGACCTCGGCTATCTGAAGGTTCCCTCCGGTCTGGTGGTGAGCACGAAGGAGCTGGAGAAGCTCCCGGACCACAAGATCACTTTGGTGTGCACCGGCTCCCAGGGCGAACCGATGGCCGCGTTGTCGCGGATGGCCAACCGCGACCACATGATCCGCATCGGCAAGGACGACACCGTCCTGCTGGCCAGCTCCCTGATTCCCGGCAACGAGAACGCCATCTACCGGGTGATCAACGGGCTCACCCGGTGGGGCGCCCACGTGGTCCACAAGGGCAACGCCAAGGTGCACGTCTCCGGGCACGCCAGCGCCGGCGAACTCGTCTACTGCTACAACATCGTCAAGCCCCGCAACGTGATGCCGGTACACGGGGAATGGCGCCATCTGCGGGCCAACGGCGACCTCGCCATCCGTACCGGTGTCGACCCGGACCGGGTCGTCATCGCCGAGGACGGCGTCGTCGTCGACCTGGTCGACGGGCGGGCGTCCATCACCGGCAAGGTCCCCGCCGGCAACGTCTACGTGGACGGCATGGAAGTCGGCGGCGCCACGGAGGCGTCACTCAAGGACCGCCTCACCCTCGCCGCCGAGGGCGTGGTCACGGTGGTGGCGATCGTCGACGCGGACACCGGCGCCCTGGCCGAGGCCCCCGACTTCCTGGCCCGGGGCTTCGTCCACGACGACGCCACCTTCGAGCCGGTCATCCCCGTCATCGAGAAGACCCTGGCCACCGCGGCCGAGGAAGGCGTCGGGGACGCGCACCAACTCGAACAGCTCCTCGCCCGGGCCGTCGCGAACTGGGCGTTCCGCGCCCACCGTCGCAGGCCCCTCATCATCCCCGTCATCATCGACGCCTGAACCACAGCCCGGCAGAACGGTCCTGCTCCCGGCCCCGGGGCCGCCGGCATCGAGGTCGGGCACGGAGGCGGTGGCCACGCCAGCCGCCGGGGTGGCAACGCCACACCCCGGCCAGCAGTCCGCTGGCGCAAGCGATCACCCGCCAGGGCAGAGGCGACGGCGCACACGGAGCGCTCGGCGTCCACCGGCTCCTGCATGGGCCACCACGCAGGAGCCGGTGCCCCGCCGACCGGCCCACCGGGTCATTCAGAAGGAATGCGAAACTCGAATTCGGGACGGTCCCACGGCACGGCGGGCGGGTCGGCGAACGCGGTCCCGGTCCGCACCGCACCAACGCGGCGGTAGAAGTCCTCGGCGGGAACGTGCGACACGACCTTGAGACGGTCGAGCCCGGCGGCACGGGCCTCGGACTGCATGTGCGCCACGAGCAGCCGTCCGATACCCCGTCCTTGCGCTTCATCGGCGACGAACAGCAGGTCGAGCTCCGGTGGCGCGAGGACGAGCGAGTAGAACCCGAGGACGCGGCCTCCATGCTCGTCGGCGCCGACGGCCACAAAGGTGCGGTGCGCCTCGATGTAATCAGGGCCGACCCGGTAGCCCGCGACCGCGGCTGCGTACTTTCCCTCGTAGGCGCCCGAGCCACGCACGAGCCGGGTGAGCCGTCTGGCGTCCCGCGCGACGGCCCTCCGTATCGTGATCGGCTGGCAGGTCGGGAAAGGGCGTGAACTCATCGGGGGAGTATGTCGCAGCGGAGAGTGCCTTCGTACGGCTGGTCGGCTGCTCGGGCAGGCGTTTCTACACCGCGGAGCTCCTCGGGCGTGGGACGGCCGACCTGATCCCTGGGGGGGCGGGTGGCGACCGGCGACCGCAACTCTCGCCTGCACGCTCCCCCTTGCGCGGTCACCGGTGCGTGAGGCCATCCGGTGCACCCCGGCCGATCTCCGGTCCCGCGTATCCGTCCAGCAGCATCGACGAAGACACCGCCCAGCAGGCCGGGAAACCGGTCTCAGCCGCCGCGCCGCACTCGGGCCGCCTTGCGGGCCTCCGCGAGCTTGCGGGCCTCGCTGCTCTTGCGGGACGACGACCTGCCACCGGAACCGCTCTTCGCGTCCTTGGTGCTGCCCAGGCCGCCGAACGGAACGTTGTGGTTCTTCGGGCGCGGTACGGCCGACCCGCCGCCGAGAGGCTCTCCGGAGGGGGCCCTGGCGCCGGTGACGCGGCTCAGCTCCGCCTCCCCGGACCGTACTTTGGTGACCTTGGGGGCGACGCCGGCGTCCGCCATGACCTGGCTCGTCTCGCGGCGCTGCCCTGACAGGACGAGTGTCACGACGGTGCCGGAGCGGCCGGCCCGGGCCGTGCGGCCCGCGCGGTGCAGGTAGTCCTTCGGGTCGTTGGCCGGGTCGACGTTGACCACGAGGTCGAGGTCGTCGACGTGCAGGCCGCGCGCGGCGACGTTCGTCGCTACCAGCGCGGTGATCTGCCCGTTCCTGAACTGGGCCAGGGTCCGGGTGCGTTGGGGCTGGGACTTCCCGCTGTGCAGGGCCGCGGCGGCCACGCCACTGGCCCGCAGATGCCGCGTGAGCTGGTCGACACCGTGCTTGGTGTCCAGGAACAGCAGGACCCGGCCGTCCCGGGCGGCGATCTCCGTGGTCACGGCGTACCGGTCAGGGCCGTGCACGACGAAGACGTGGTGCTCGATCGCGGAGACGGCGCTGGACGAAGGGTCCACCGAGTGGACGGCGGGGTCGCGCAGATAGCGCTGCACCAGCTGGTCGACGTCGTCGTCGAGCGTCGCGGAGAACAGCATCCGCTGCCCGTCGGGACGCACCTGGTCGAGAATCCCGGTGACCTGCGGCAGGAATCCCATGTCACACATCTGGTCGGCCTCGTCCAGGACCACGGTGCGCACTCGTCCCAGTCGGCAGCCCTTGCGCTCGACGAGGTCGTGCAGCCGACCGGGCGTGGCGACGAGGATCTCGGCACCGTCCCGCAGCGCGGCGGCCTGCCGTCCGATGGACACGCCGCCCACCACGGTCGCGAGCCGCAGCCGCAGCGCCTCGACGTACGGGGTGAGCGCCTCACCGACCTGCTGCGCCAGCTCCCTGGTGGGCACCAGAACGAGCGCCAGCGGCTCTTTCGGCTGCGCGCGCTGCCCGGCCGTCCGGGCGAGCATCCCCAGGCCGAAGGCGAGCGTCTTGCCGGATCCCGTGCGGCCCCTGCCCAGGACGTCCCGCCCCGCGAGCGCACTCGGCAGCGCCGCCGCCTGGATGAGGAAGGGCACGGTCACACCCTGCTGATCGAGCGCCCGCAGAACCTCGGCCGGCAATCCCAACTGGGCGAAGGACGCCGTGGGCACTGCCGAAGTGGCGCCCGGCGCCTCGGGCGCATCGCCCTGCCGCCGGGCCTCGGCGCGTGTTGATTCGCTCACAGAGAGCCTTCCTCCGAAGGGACCGTACCGAGGAAGGCGCGGCAGGGACGCGACCGCCGACCGGAGACACCCGACGGAGCACCGGCACAACGACACAGCAAAAGCGCAACGGTAGCACGGGGCCACACCGTCCAGGGCTCCCTCGAGTTCCACGGTCGCGCCCACACTCCTCTGCTTCGCGCCGAAGAACATCTGGGTGCTCGCCTACCAGTGGGGCCGGACCGCCTTCTCGTACCGCACGTCGGACGACCCGGGCCCGCCCGGGTCGTCCCGGTGCGCCCGCCGGACGGCTCCGCGTCCGGAGGAGCCCGGGCCGGCGTGATGTCCCCGGGGCGGATCGACGGCCAAAGGGAGCACGCGCGGAGGCCGGGAAAGCGCCCGGAGCCGCTCTCCCGCGGCCGACGGCAGGTGCCTCCGGCAACTGACCTACGGGAAGCACGTGCCCGCGGGCACCTCAGACCGTCCGGACGCCTCACTCGGGCCGGTACGGCACGGCCTGTTCGTCCCTTTGCCGCCCTCGACGGCGTGCCGGGCCGGAGGTGCGCACACCCCGGACGGCCGGCACGCAGACCAGTTCGTCGGCGTCCTGCCCGAGCCGCGCGGTCCAGTCGGCTCGGCGCGCCGCTCGACGTCTGCCTGGTGCGGAAACCGGGCGTGCCCCACCAGCCCGGGCGCCACGAGGAACTGCTCTCCTCCAGCGCCCTCCACCCACGCACTGGCCGCGAGCCGGATCCTCCTGCCGGGCGGGGAGCCGGCGAGCGAGGTCCCCGGGCGGGCGGACGCCTGAGGCGCGCCGTACCGGCCCGGGCGGGCGCCCGAGGGGTCCGTCCGGCCGTCAGTGTCGGGCGGTGGCGTGGGAGACCGGCACCATGTGGTCCGTGAACCAGTCCCGGGCCAGCTCGGTGACCTTCTCCAGGGCGCCGGGTTCCTCGAAGAGGTGGGTGGCGCGCGGGACCTCCACGAGCCGGTTCTCGCAGCGCAGCCGGGACTGCGCCTCGCGGTTGAGGCCGAGGACCAGCCGGTCGTGCCCTCCGACGATCAGCAGCGTGGGTGCCGTCACGCCGGCCAGCCGCGGCCCGGCCAGGTCGGGCCTTCCGCCCCGCGAGACGACCGCGGCGATCCGGGTGTCCGGCTCGGCGGCCGCCCACAGTGCCGCGGCCGCGCCGGTGCTGGCACCGAAGTACCCCAGCGCCAGGTCCTGCGCCTCGGGCTGCTCGCGCAACCAGCCGGTGGTGTCCGCGAGCCGCCGGGCCAGGAGGTCCGTGTCGAACACGTTGGCCCGGTCGATCTCCTCCTCCTCGGTGAGCAGGTCGAACAGCAGGGTGCCGAGCCCGGCCCGATTCAGACCGGCGGCGACGAACCGGTTGCGGGGGCTGTGCCGGCTGCTGCCGCTGCCGTGTGCGAACAGCACCACGCCCACCGCCCCGTCGGGCACCGTCAGCTGACCGCGCAGCACCACCGCACCGGCCCGCACCTCCACCTCCCGGTCCTCGGGCACGGCGGGACCGGATGCGCTCCGGTGGGCGCTCTCCGGGCCGGCGCGCGCCTCGTCCAGGCAGGCCACGACCTCGTCGTCGGCGGTCTGGGAGAAGTCGGCGTAGAACTGCCCGATGGCGTAGAACTCCCGCGGCGTGTTCACGCAGACCAGTTCGTCGGCGTCCTGCCCGAGCCGCGCGGTCCAGTCCGCGGGCGCGACGGGGACCGCCAGCACGATGCGGGCCGCTCCCCGGGCGCGGGCGATCCGGCAGGCGGCGCGGGCCGTCGACCCCGTGGCCACGCCGTCGTCGACGACCAGCACCGTACGGCCCTCCAGAGCGGCCGGCTCCCGTCCCCTCCGGTAGTGCCGGCCGCGCCGCTCCAGGACCCCCCGCTCACGGGCCTCGACCCGGGCCAGCTCCTCCGGGGTGACACGCGCGCCGCGCACGACCTCCTCGTTGATCACGCGCACACCGCGCTCACCGATCGCGCCCATCCCCAGCTCGGGCTGGTAGGGCACCCCCAGTTTCCGCACCAGGCAGACGTCGAGCGGCGCGCCGAGCGCGCCGGCGACCTCCGCGGCGACCGGGACCCCGCCCCGGGGCAGCCCCAGTACCACCACGTCGGCCTGCCCGAGGTGCCCCAGCCGGGCGGCCAACTGCCGGCCGGCGTCACGACGATCCCTGAACAACACGATCCGACCTCCTCGTCGCGGAGGAACACGGCGGACCGCACGTGCGGCGCCGTACTTCCATCCTCACCCTGCCGCGCGAGCGCGCACCGCTGCGCGCGTCGCCCCCGGGCGGGCTCACCGGCCGTCGCGGCGCCCTGCGGTGTTCATCAGCCAGGTCACCGTCCGGCTGACGTCCGACAGCGAGAGGATCCCGACGAGCCTGCCGTCGTCGACGACCAGGACCCGGTGCTCGGCGCCCGGCTCGATGCGGGGCAGCAGATCCGCGAGCGGGCTGTCCGGCCCGGCCACGGTGGTCTCCACCAGCGGCACCATGACGTCCGCCACCGTCACGGACCGGGCCTCGGCCTGCGGCACGGCGCGGGCGCTGTCGAGCGTCACCAGCCCGACGGGGGCGCCCTCGTGCCCGGTCACCGGGAACGCGGAGTGCCGGTAGCGGTAGCGCCCGCCCGAGAGGAGGTCCGCGACCGTCGAGTCCGCGGGGACCGTCAGCGGCTCGGGCGTCATGGCGTCCCGCACGGGGACCCCGGCGAGCACGCTGCGCAGCTGGGCCTGCCGTCCCTCGGCGGTGGCGGCCGTGATGAGGAACCAGCCGATCAGTGACAGCCACAGACCGCCGAACGCGCCGGTCCTCATGAACACCACCAGGCCGAGGGCGACGAGCCCCCAGCCGAAGACCCGGCCCGCCGCGGTGGCGCCCGCGGTCGCCCGCAGCCGGTCCCCGGTGCGCCACCACAGGAACGCGCGCAGCAGCCTGCCGCCGTCGAGCGGGGCCGCGGGCAGCACGTTGAAGACGGCGAGCAGCACGTTGATGCCCGCGAGCCACGCCGCCATCTCCGCCACGATTCCGGAGGCGGACACCGCGTCCAGCAGCCAGGTGACGAGCGCGAACAGCCCGCCCAGCAGGAGGCTGACGAGGGGCCCGACACCGGCGATCCTCAGCTCCGCGCCGGGCCCGGACGCCTCGGACTTGAGCCGGGCCGCCCCGCCCAGCAGCCAGAGCACGATGTCGTCCACCTCGACGCCGTTGCGCCGGGCCACGACGCCGTGGGCCACCTCGTGGGCGAGGAGGGAGGCGAAGAAGACGACGGCCGTGCACAGCCCGGCGGCCCAGTACACCGGCCAGACCCGTCCCGGATACGTCTCGGGGAGCCGGCCCTCGGAGAGGCCGAAGGCGATGACGCCGAAGATGAACAGGACGCTCCAGTGGACGCCGACCCGGATACCGGCGATCCGCCCCAGAACGAACGTCGCCCGCACGGCCTTCTCCCCAGCTCGGACGTCCCCCCTCCCAGTACACGCTCCGTCCGGCGGCTCCGCGCGCCGGGGAGGTGCCGAGCTGGCGGACCGCTCCCCCGCGTTTCTAGACTTGAGGGGTGGTCCGGCCCAACGAGGAGGTCGAGGCGCTCCTTCAGGAGTACGCGGACCTCATCGCCATCACCGGAGGCGAGGCGTTCAAGGCGCGCGCCTACGAGAAGGCCGCCCGCGCGATCGGCGGCTACCCGGCCGACGTCTCCCACCTGGACACGGCGGGCCTGAAGGAGATCCCGGGCGTGGGCAGGTCGATCGCCGAGAAGGTCGTCGAGTACTTCCGCACCGGCAGCGTCACGGCGGTCGAGGAGCGACGGGCCCGGATCCCCGCCGGGGTCCGGCAGCTCATCACCATCCCCACCCTCGGCCCCAGGAAGGCGCTGGCGCTCTACGAGGACCTGCACATCTCCTCGGTGGACGAGCTGGCCGACGCCATCAAGGAGGAGAAGCTGCGCGACCTGAAGGGCTTCGGGGAGCGGACCGAGGAGAACATCCTGCACGGCATCGCCCTCATGCGGCAGGCAGGGGGGCGGTTCCTGCTGAGCACCGCGACGGAGACCGCGGAGGACATCGTCGCCGAACTGTCCGGGATCAGCGGCTGCGAGAGGTGCGCGTACGCCGGTTCGCTGCGGCGGCTGAGGGAGACCGTCGGCGACATCGACGTCCTGGTCGGGGCCGGCCGGTCGGCGCCCTTCATGGACGCCCTGACCGCACTGCCCGCCACCGCCGAGGTCGTCGCCCACGGCCGGAAGAAGACCTCGATCCGGACCGTCACGGGCGTCCAGGTCGATCTGCGGGTGGTGCGGCCGGACGCGTGGGGCGGCGGGATGCAGTACTTCACCGGCTCCAAGGCGCACAACATCCGCACCCGCACGATCGCCGTCCACCTGGGGCTGAAGCTCTCCGAGTACGGCCTGTTCGAGGCCGAGGGGGGCAAGCGGGTCGCCTCCCGGTCCGAGGAGGAGGTGTACGACCGGCTGGGCCTGCCGTGGATCCCGCCGACGCTGCGCGAGGACCGGGGGGAGATCGAGGCCGGTCTGCGCGGCGAGCTGCCGGAGGTGGTGACCGAGCGGGACGTCCGCGGCGACCTGCACACCCACACCGACCTCACCGACGGCCTCACACCGCTGGCGGACATGGTGGCGGCGGCGGCCGCGCGGGGCTACGCGTACTACGCGGTCACCGACCACGCACCGAACCTGTACATGCAGCGCATGACCGACGAGAAGGTCCTCGCCCAGCGCGAGGAGGTCCGCTCACTGGACGGGAGGCACCACGGGATGCGGCTGCTGCACGGCACCGAGCTCAACATCGACCCCGACGGGGACGTGGACTGGCCCGCGGACTTCCTGCGGGGCTTCGACCTGTGCGTGGCGTCCGTGCACTCCCACTTCAACCTCTCGCGGGAGGCGATGACCCGGCGGCTCGTCCGCGCCTGCGAGAACCCGTACGTCGACGTCATCGGCCATCCCACCACCCGGCTGCTCGGCAAACGGCCGGGCATCGACGCCGACCTCGACGAGGTGTTCGCCGCTGCCGCCCGCACGGGCACGGCCCTGGAGGTCAACGCCCAGCCCGACCGCCTCGACCTGGGCGACGAGGACATCCTGCGCGCCAAGGGCCACGGGGCGAAGTTCGCCGTCGACACCGACGCGCACTCCATCCCCCAGCTCGCGTACCTGCGCTACGGCGTCGGTACGGCCCAGCGCGGCTGGCTCACCCCCGACGACGTGATCAACACCTGGCCGCTGGGACGGCTGCGCCGGTTCCTGCGCAAGGACCGGGCGGGCTGACGCGTACGGCGCCCGCGCGCGCAGGGACACGGCGCTAGGCGTCCTCGCGCCACATCCTGGAGTCGCCGCCGCGCCAGTCGACCAGGTCGGAGTCGTCGATTCCCTCGTGTGCCTGCGGCAGGCCGGCCCGGCGCAGGAACTCCAGCACGTCGAGCAGGTGGTAGGCCGTCCCCACCTGCCGCCCGTGGATCGTCACACGCCGCCCGCCGTCCGGTCCGGGCGGGTATACCACCGCTGGTGCGAAATGCGTCATCATCCCAGCGTCACCCCGGCTGCGGCCCCCCGCAATGGGACGGTCAGCCGCGAGGGACGACGGCCACCGGGCCGTGCGCGTGCTGCAGCACGGCGTGCGTGACCCGGCCCAGCGCACGGCCCATGTGGTGCGCGGGCCGGTGCGCGCCCACCACGACGAGTTCGGCGCGCAGGGACGCGGCGACCAGTTCACCGGCGGGCGAGGGGACCCGCACGACCTCCTCGGTCACCTCCAGGTCCGGGAACTCCTCCTGGACGGAGCCGAGCACGCGGGTGCTCGCCGCCGCCTCCGCCTCCACGGCCACCCGCACCACGTCGGCCAGGGGCGCCATGCTCCCGACGTACTGGAGGTAGGTCCAGGTGCTCAGCAGGCGCAGCGGTGCCTTCCGCAGTCTGGCGGTCTCCGCGGCGAAGCGCACCGCTTCGAGGTCCTCCTCGTCCCTGACGCCCACCACGATCCCGCTCGCGGGAGGCTCCGTGCCGCGTACGACGACCAAGGGGCACGTGGCCCGTCCGGCGACGGCCAGCCCGGCCGAGCCCATCAGCAGGGTGGCGAACCCGCCCAGTCCGCGGGAGCCCAGGACGATCGTCGCCTCGGCCGCCGTCACGCCCGGTACCCGGGCGGCCTGGGCACCGGCGGCGCGCAGCAGGGCGTCGGCCGCGGGCTCACGGCCGACCTCGGTGGAGATCTCGAGGCCGGGTGCTCTCGCGGACGCCGCGGACGCCGCCTCGGTCAGCAGGGAGCGGGCCGCCTCGCGGACCCGCCGCGCGGTGCCGGCGCCCAGGCGTTCGGCCAGGTCGAGGTCGGCGGCGCACACGATGTGCAGGGGCTGGTGCCGAAGGGCCGCCTCCCGCGCCGCCCACAGCACCGCGCGCGCCGCTCCCGCCGATCCGTCCGTTCCCACGACCACGGGCCCTTCAGGCATGTGCCACCAGCTCCTCCCGGCGGACGGCGGTCCTCCCGTGCCCTTCCAGTGAACCTCCCGGCCACCGGCCGTGCCCGCCGGGCGGTGCGGCCGCCCTGCCGTGACACGGCAGGGTGAGCCGGCGGTAATCCCGCCGCGGCGGGGTAAGGGGACGTCCATGACCCCCGTCGAGAAGGAGTCGAGCATGACCGACGACGCGTATCTGTTCCTGCTGGACGACCCGTCCGTGCCGCTCGGCGTGGTCCCCGCCGCCGTCGGGGAGCTCGCCTGCATGCGGACCCCGGCGGTCCACGCGTGGCTGGACGCGCACGGGAGCTCGGCGACCTCGCCGCACCTGCGCCTGCTGCCGCCGGAGGAGACCGCGGCCGTGCCCGAGGACGCGGAACGGCTGCCCGTCCCGTTGAGCGACGAGGAACTGAGCCGCGTACGCCACCGGATGACGCCGGAGCCGCTCGCCCGCCTGGAGGAGGAGCTGCTCGCCTACCGCGACAGCACGGACGGACGGGACGGCCTGATCGGACGGGCCCTGGCCGCCGGTGTGGCGCCGCACCGCATCGTCGAGCTGACGGGGGTGGACCCCGCCACGGTGACGGCCGCCGCCGCGCGCTGACGGTTCATCAGGCGCCGTCCGGCCTCAGGCTCCCGGTCCCGGGTCCGGCCGGACGGCAGACTCGATGCCGGCCCGGGCCGCTTCCAGCTGGGCGGCGAACGCGATGCCGAGGAACAGCGCGACGGCGGTGAGGTTCGCCCACAGCAGCAGGGCGACGAAGGCGGTGAGCGGCCCGTAGAAGGTGCCGAAGGAGCCGCTCTCCTCGACGTACAGGGCGAGCAGCAGGGTGGCCACCACCCACAGCAGCAGGTGCACCGCCGACCCGAAGGCCAGCCAGGTGTATCCGGGCTGGACGCGGCGGGGCGACCAGCGGAAGATCACGGCGGAGGCCACCCAGGCCAGGGCCAGTCCCACGGGGATCTGCAACGCCTCCCACCACCGCCCGCCGTCCTGCAGGCCGGTGGTCCGGGCCACCGCGTCCCCCACGGCCTCACCGGCGACCAGGACGACGAATCCCAGGATCAGGGGCAGACCGGCGGCGAGCGCGAGCATGATGCCCCGGCCGTACTTGCGCGGGAAGGGACGGTCGCGCTCGATGCCGTAGATGCGGTTGGCGCCGCGCTCGATCTGCCCCATGGCCGAGGCGAGGTTCAGCAGCGCGAAGCCGAGGCCGAGCCACAGGGCGAGGGTGCTCCAGACGCCGCCGTGCGCGGTGCGCCGCGTCCCGTCGAGGGCTTCCTCGACGATGTCCGCGCTGGCGCCGGGCACGATCCGGCCGAGCGTGAGCTCGATGACCCGGCCCACGCTCTCCGTGTGCACGGACGTGGCGAGACCGACGAGCGCCACGGTGCACGGCACCAGCCCGAGGACCACCTGGAAGGCGAGGGCGCGGGCGTTGGTGAAGCCGTCCGCGTAGCGGAACCGGGCGAAGGAGTCGGCCAGCAGCCGCAGCCCCCCGTAGTGGCGCAGGGCGGCGAACGCCTCGTCGCCGGAGAGCTCCTCCCCGATCATGTCCCGGGTCTGCGGGACGTGCACGGCAGTGCCCATGGCGGCGGCGCTCCTCGGGGTGGGGTCGGGATCAGCTCTCGGGGACCCGCAGGGCCAGCAGCGCGACGTCGTCGTCGTTGGCGGCGGGGCGTACCCGGCGCAGCAGCTGGTCCGTGAACGAGGCGAGGGTGCGGTGGGCGAGGGCGGCGGCGTGCCGGCGCAGCTGCTCCAGGCCCGTGTCGAGGCTGTGGCCGGGCCCTTCGATGAGCCCGTCGGTGTACAGCACCAGGGTGGAGTCGGGCGGCAGCAGCGCGGTGGCGTCGGGGCGCCGGGTGTTCGCCTGGGTGCCCAGCAGGATGCCGTGCCCGTCGGTCAGGTAGCTCGCCAGGCCGTCCTTGCTGATCAGCAGGGGCGGCGGGTGACCGGCGTTGGTCCAGGACAGCAGCCAGTGACCGGCGTCGGCCGGTTCGATCCTGGCGAAGATCATGGTGGCCATGGTGACGTCGGTGATGTGCCGGATCGCCTCGTCGAGCCGTTCGACGATCCGGCTCGGGGGTTCGTGCTGGGACCAGGCGTAGGCGCGGAGCATGTTGCGGACCTGGGCCATGCCGGCCGCCGCCTCCAGGTCGTGTCCCACGACGTCCCCGACGGCCAGGGCGGTGGACGCGTCGGCCAGCGGGAAGGCGTCGTACCAGTCGCCGCCGACCTGCGAGGCGTCGGGCGCCGGCAGGTAGCGGACGGTCATCTCCAGGCCCGGGACGCCCGGCATCTGGGGCAGCAGGTGGTTCTGCATGGTCTCGGCCACCTTGCGCTGCCGCTGGTAGAGGCGGGCGTTGTCCAGGGCGAGTCCCGCTCGGCGGGCGACGTCCTCGATCAGCGGGAGATCGGCCGGGGTGAAGGCCGCCGGGTTCTCGGCGCGGCCCACGGTCAGCGCGCCCAGCACCGCGCGGGTGCTGCGGATCGGTGCGATGGCCGCGGAGTGCATGCCCGTGGCCTCGAACAGCCGGCGCTGCTCCACCGCGATGCCCGAGTCGGGTGTCCCCCGGTAGGTGTGCGGGCCGGCCAGGGTGGAGGCGACGCCGCGCAGCGCCCGGGACAGGGGCATCGGGGACTTCGCCGCGATCGGCGGCATGGGTCCGCGCAGGTCCTCGTGATCGAGGAGCCCGTCGCCGTCGGCGTGGACGACGACGGCACGCCACACCTCGTCGCGCTCGCTGATCATGTCCACGATCGCCCAGTCCGCCAGCCGGGGCACCACCAGTCTCACCAGCCGCCGCAGCGCCTCGTCGACGTCGAGGGTGGAGGTCAGCTGCGCGGTGGTCTCGGCCAGCAGGGCGAGGCGCTGCAGCTCCGACAGCTGCCGGGCCGTCGGCTCGGGCTGAGCGCCGGTGTCCCGCCCGGGGGCGTGGAAGACGACGAGCGTGCCGGGCTCCGGCTCGCCGGTGTCGTACGGGGTGATCATCCAGGAGATGGGCAGCAGGGAGCCGTCGGCGTGGGCGAAGTAGTCCTCGTCGGCCTGGGCGGCGCGCCCGGCGTGGAACGCCTGCCTCATGGCGCACTGGGTCCTCGGCAGCGGCTGCCCCTGGGGGCCCCGGTGCAGCAGGTCGTGGGCGTCGTGTCCGAGGAGCTCGTGGGAGGGGCGGCCCAGCAGGTGCTCGGCGCGGGAGTTGACGGCGGCGATGCAGCCCTTGTCGTCCACGACGTAGGCACCGGCGCCGATCGCCTCCAGCGCCGCGGTCAGCGGGGCGGGCGCCGCGGGCGGGAACGGCCCGCCGACGGTTCCGCTGTCCTCACGCCCCGCCATCCTGGTCTCCTCGCTGCTGAGGGGACCGGCTCATCGCTGCGCGACGGCCCCCTGTCCGGTTCGGATCCTGCATGCCCGCCCTTCCCCGTATGCCCATGCGGAGGAGAAATCCACGTCGCCCGCCGCTGCGGGTGGTCCCCGCCCCTGCCCCGCGGCCGGGGGCGGGGCGGCGGCGATGGTCGCGTCCGGTGCGGGGCGGCGCGCGAGGTGGCGCGGGATCCGTGGGCGGGGCCCCGCGGGGCCGATTCCCATTCCTGCCTGCGGGACTGTTCGGCTCGCCCTTTGTGGGGGACTCGAAAGGTGGGTTAGCCTGCGGCGTATTTCTCATCGCGCAGATCCGGGGTCGCGGAAATGCGGGCACGACAGCCGGGCCGTCCTTTCGGTCCTGGGAGTTCCGAGTTTCCGGCGTCCGGGAACTCTTGGGGAGCGGAACGAGGATGCGCATGACCAGTGACAGCGCTGGGGTCGTCGACGCGGTTCCGGGCGATCAGGAGCTGCGACGGCTCCTGGCCGGCCTGACGGCCGTGCGGGACGGGGACTTCGGGACCCGGCTGCCGGACGACGCCGACGGCCTCATGGGCGACATCGCCAAGGTCTTCAACGGCATGGTGGACCAGCTGTCCGTGTTCACCTCCGAGGTCACCCGCGTGGCGAGGGAGGTCGGCACCGAGGGAACGCTCGGCGGGCAGGCGGAGGTGCCGGGGGTGTCGGGCACCTGGGCCGATCTCACCGACTCGGTCAACGCCATGGCCGGCAACCTGACCACGCAGGTCCGCGACATCGCCCAGGTGGCGACGGCGGTCGCCAAGGGCGATCTCTCGCAGAAGATCGACGTGCCCGCGCGCGGTGAGATCCTGCAGCTGAAGGAGACCGTCAACACGATGGTCGACCAGCTCTCCGCGTTCGCCGACGAGGTCACCCGCGTGGCCCGCGAGGTCGGCAGCGAGGGGCGGCTCGGCGGTCAGGCCCAGGTGCCGGGGGTGGCCGGGGTCTGGCGGGACCTCACCGACTCCGTGAACCACATGGCGGGCAACCTCACCAGCCAGGTCCGCTCCATCGCCCAGGTCACCACCGCGGTGGCCGAGGGCGACCTCTCGCAGAAGATCACCGTGGACGCCCGCGGCGAGATCCTCGAACTCAAGAGCACCATCAACACGATGGTCGACCAGCTCTCCGCCTTCGCCGACGAGGTCACCCGCGTCGCCCGCGAGGTCGGCACCGAAGGACGCCTCGGCGGCCAGGCGGACGTCAAGGGCGTCAAGGGCACCTGGCGCGACCTCACCGACTCCGTGAACTTCATGGCGGGCAACCTCACCGGCCAGGTGCGCAACATCGCCCTGGTGGCGACCGCCGTGGCCAAGGGCGACCTCTCCCAGAAGATCACCGTGGACGCCCGCGGCGAGATCCTCGAACTCAAGAGCACCATCAACACGATGGTCGACCAGCTCTCCGCCTTCGCCGACGAAGTGACGCGCGTCGCCCGCGAGGTCGGCACCGAAGGACGCCTCGGCGGCCAGGCGCAGGTGCGGGGGGTGTCGGGCACCTGGAAGGACCTCACCGACAACGTCAACGTGATGGCGTCGAACCTGACCGGCCAGGTCCGCTCCATCGCCCAGGTCGCCACCGCCGTGGCCCGCGGCGACCTCTCGCAGCGGATCACGGTCGAGGCCGCGGGCGAGGTCGCGGCGCTGGCCGAGGTCATCAACACGATGGTCGACACGCTGTCGGCCTTCGCCGACGAGGTCACCCGCGTGGCCCGCGAGGTCGGCACCGAGGGGCGCCTGGGCGGCCAGGCGCACGTGCCGAACGTCGCCGGCACCTGGAAGGACCTCACCGACAACGTCAACTCGATGGCCAACAACCTCACCGGCCAGGTGCGCAACATCGCGCTGGTGACGACCGCGGTGGCCAAGGGCGACCTGTCGAAGAAGATCGACGTGGACGCCCGCGGCGAGATCCTCGAGCTCAAGACGACGATCAACACGATGGTCGACCAGCTCTCCGCCTTCGCCGACGAGGTCACCCGCGTCGCCCGCGAGGTCGGCACCGAGGGCCGCCTCGGCGGCCAGGCCGAGGTCGAGGGCGTGTCGGGCACCTGGAAGCGCCTGACGGAGAACGTCAACGAGCTGGCGGGCAACCTGACCCGGCAGGTGCGGGCGATCGCCGAGGTGACCAGCGCGGTCGCCGAGGGCGATCTGACCCGTTCGATCAACGTGGAGGCGTCCGGCGAGGTCGCCGAGCTCAAGGACAACATCAACTCGATGGTGGAGTCCCTGCGCGAGACCACCCGGGCCAACCAGGAGCAGGACTGGCTCAAGACCAACCTCGCCCGGATCTCCGGCCTGATGCAGGGCCACCGCGACCTGCCCGTGGTCGCCGAGCTGATCATGGACGAGCTGGTTCCGCTGGTGTCCGCCCAGTACGGCGCCTTCTACCTCGCCGAGGACGGCGACGAAGGGCCCGAGCTGCGGCTCGTCGGTTCCTACGGCTACCCGGAGGACAGCAGCCGCCTCACGCGCATCGCCTTCGGCCGCACCCTCGTCGGGCAGGCCGCGCGCAGCCGGCGCACCATCGTCGTGGACGAGCTGCCGGCCGGTTACGTGACCATCTCCTCGGGGCTGGGCGAGGTGGTGCCGACCGCGCTGGTGCTGCTGCCCATCGTGGTCGAGGGCCAGGTCCTCGGCGTCATCGAGCTGGCGTCGGTCACGCCGTTCACCCAGACCCACCAGGACTTCCTGGCGCAGCTGATGGAGACCATCGGCGTCAACGTCAACACCATCGTGGCCAACGCCCGCACCGACGAGCTGCTGGTGGAGTCGCAGCGGCTGACGGTCGAGCTGCAGGCGCGTTCCACGGAGCTGCAGGTGCAGCAGGAGGAGCTGCAGCGCTCCAACGCGGAGCTGGAGGAGAAGGCCTCGCTGCTGGCCGCCCAGAACCGGGACATCGAGGCGAAGAACCTGCAGATCGAGCAGGCGCGGCAGGAGCTGGAGACGCGTGCGCAGCAGCTGTCGCTGGCCTCCAAGTACAAGTCGGAGTTCCTGGCGAACATGAGCCACGAGCTGCGCACCCCGCTCAACAGCCTTCTCATCCTGGCCCAGTTGCTGGCGCAGAACCCGTCCCGCAACCTCACGCCCAAGCAGGTCGAGTACGCGCAGATCATCCACTCGGCCGGTTCGGACCTGCTGCAGCTGATCAACGACATCCTCGACCTGTCGAAGGTCGAGGCCGGGAAGATGGACGTCACGCCGGAGCGGGTGACGCTGCGCCAGCTGATCGAGTACGTCGAGGCCACCTTCCGGCCGATGACGACGCAGAAGAGCCTGGACTTCACGGTGACGACCGCCACGGGCGCGCCCGCGGACGTGCTCACGGACGACTCCCGGCTGCGCCAGGTGCTGCGCAACCTGCTGTCGAACGCCGTGAAGTTCACCGAGCAGGGCAGCGTGGAGCTGAGCATCGAGCCCGCCACGGACGACGAGGTGCCCCGGGGCGTGGTGCGGGGCGGGCCGGTGGTGGCCTTCCGGGTGAAGGACACCGGCGTCGGCATCCCGGAGCAGCACCTGGAGTCGATCTTCGGTGCGTTCCAGCAGGCGGACGGCACCACGAGCCGCAAGTACGGCGGCACGGGCCTGGGCCTGTCCATCACGCGGGAGATCGCCCAGCTGCTCGGTGGCGCCGTGACCGTGCACAGCACGCCCGGCCAGGGCAGCACCTTCACACTGTTCCTGCCCGTGGCGCGTCCGGACTTCGAGGAGCTGCTGCGTCTCGGCAGAGCCCCGGAGCGGGCGGCGGCCGAGGCCCTGCCCGGGGAAGAACCCGAGTCGGCGCCGGTGCCCCCGATCGGGCCCGGTCCGCGGCCCCGGCGGCTGCTGGTCGTCGAGGAGCGCTCACGCGGTCTGCTGACCCTGGTCGCGGAGAGCGTGGTCGCCGACCTGTCGCACGGCCGCGCCGACGGCGGGCAGCAGCCCGCAGTCGACGTCATCACCGCCGTCGGCGCGCAGGAGGCGGCCGGTGCCCTGGCCGCGGAGCCGTGCCACTGCGTGGTGCTGGAGCTGGGCATGCGGGACGACCAGGCGTCGCGCTTCCTGCAGGCCCTGGAGGGCGACTCCGCGCTGACGAGCGTCCCGGTGCTGGTGCACAGCAGCCACCCCGCGGGCGTGGCCCTGGACGAGACGCTGCGGTCCAGCTCGGCGGGCGGGGCCCTGGAGCTGCTGTCCAGCCTCGACGAGCTGCGTGAGCGCATCGCCCTGCACCTGTCCGCCGAGGAGCCCGGTGACGTGCTGTCCCTGGTCCTCCCCGAGGGCCAGCAGCAGTCGGCGCCGCCCTCGGCCGACGACGCGTCGGCGGGCCGGACGGTGCTCGTCGTCGACGACGACGCCCGCAACCTCTTCGCGCTCAGCGGCATCCTGGAGCTGCACGGCTTCCGGGTGCTGCACGCCGAGAACGGGCGCAAGGGCATCGAGGCGCTGGTGAACAACCCGGACGTCGCCATCGTGCTGATGGACGTGATGATGCCGGAGATGGACGGCTACACGGCCACGGCCGAGATCCGCAAGATGCCCCAGTACGCGGAGCTGCCCATCATCGCCGTCACCGCGAAGGCGATGCCCGGCGACCGGGACAAGAGCCTGGCCTCCGGTGCCAGCGACTACGTCACCAAGCCCGTCGACACGCGCGACCTCATGGCCTGCGTACGCCGCTGGCTGCCGGCATGAGGTTCCCGGCGCCCGTCCCGCACACCGGTGGTCCGGGCGCCCCGCAGCGCCTGTCGTCCCGCGCCCCAGGGCGCTCCAGCCGAGGAGCATCCACACCGTGAGCATGTCCGAGCAGCCGCGCGAACCGGGTCAGGGCGGCGAGCCGCAGCGCGACTCCGCCACCGGGCCGGAGTCCCCGCCCCCACCGGCAGCGTCCGGCGGGTCTCCTGCGACGTCCGAGGGGGTGCCGCTGCCCGAGGGGGTGCCGCTTCCGGGCGGTGTGTCCCTGCCCGACGGGGTGCCGCTTCCGGGCGGTGTGTCCCTGCCCGACGGGGTGCCGCTTCCGGGCGGTGTGTCCCTGCCCGAGGGGATGTCCCTGCCCGACGGTGTGTCGCTGTCGGCGCAGGCGCTGGCCCTGGCGGGCGGCGCCCTCACGGCCGGTGCCGGGGACCCGGTGCCCCTCGGCGCGGCGGCGGAGTCCGCCGGGGGCCACCAGCCCTCCGACGAGCCGTCCGCGGATCCGGAGGGCCTCTCGCCCTCCTCGCCGGTCGGCAGGCTGGCCGCCACCGTGGAGCGGCTCAGCCGCGAGGTACGGATCGCGCAGGCCGAGGCCGAGGGGCGAGCCCTGGTCGAGCTGGCCAAGGGCGTCCTGGTCGAGCGGCTGAAGTGCGGGCCCGCCCAGGCCGCCCGGCAGCTCGCCGAGCTGGCCGAACAGGCCCAGGTCAGTCCTCTGGAACTCGCCGTCGACGTCATCAACCAGGCCGCCCGGGACCGGATGTCCGAGGTGACGGACGCGTTCGTCGCCGCCACACGGGCCGCCGACGAGGCGGAGGCCGAGTCGGCCGCGGTGCGTCTGCGCGCGGCCGAGAGCGGGGTGCTGGCGGCGGACGACACCCAGGCCGTCGCCGACGCCCTGCTGGAGCAGGCGCTGCGCCCGCTCGGCGCGGTGGCCGTCGCCATATGGGCCGCGGGCTCCGACGGCTCGTTCACCCTGGCGGGCAGCGCCGGTTTCTCCCTGGCCGAGGCGAGGCGCTGGCACTACGTCCCGCCGGACGTGGTGACGGTGGCGCGACGGGGCCTCATCGAGCGCGAGGGCCAGTGGATCACCTCCCTCGGGCGGACCGGGCTGCCCAGCATCGGTCTGCACCAGCATCCGGACGGCGGCCGGGTCGCCCTGCCCGCCGGGACGGGCGGCCGGATCCACGGCGTGCTGGAGATCGCCTGGCCCGGCCCGCTGGAGCCGCAGCCGCCGCAGATCGTCCGCCAGGTGGAGGCGCTGGCCGAGCTGTGCGCGCACACCCTGGAGACGTACACGCCACCCCGGGGAGGTGCCCAGGAGCCGCGGGTGCTGCCCGACGCGGCGGAGCTGATGGACCTGGCCGACGGGCTGCACGACCCCTCCCTGGTCCTGGTGCCGTACCTGGACGCGGACGGCAACCTGGCGGACTTCCGCATCCAGCACGTCAACAACCGCTTCCTGGACCCGGCGGGCCGACCCCGGGCGGTCGTGAACGGCGCGCTGCTGCTGGAGGCCTATCCGATGGCCGCCGGGGACAGCGAGCTGTTCCAGCGGGTGGAACGGGTCTACGCCACCGGTGAGCCGTTCCGGGCCCAGCGGTTGAACCTCACCGCCCTCGTCGACCAGGTTCCCCTCTCGGCGATCGCCGACATCAGCATCAGCCGGCACGGCAGCGCCGTCCTGCTCATCTGGCGCATCGAGGACGAGACGGCGCGCCTGGCGAGCCTCCTGCAGCACGCCCAGCGTCTGGGCCGCATCGGTGGGTTCGAGGAGAACGTGCTGACGGGTGAGATCACCTGGAACGGGCAGCTGTTCGACCTCTACGGGCGCGCGGAGTCGAACTCCCCGGTACCGCTGGAGGAGCTGCCGTCCTACGCGCACCCGGACGACGGCGTCTCCATCCGCCGGTTCCTGCGGACGCTGCTGCACCACCGGCGGCCCGCCGCGGCGGCGTTCCGGCTGCAGCGGCCGGACGGGGTGACGCGGCACATCCGGATCGTCGCCGAGCCGGTGCTCGACACGGACGGGCGGCTGCTGCTGGTCCGGGGCGCCTACCAGGACATCTCCTCCCAGCACTGGACGGAGGTGGCGCTCGCCGCCACGCGCGACCAGCTGGCGCACACCGAGCAGCAGGCCCATGAACGCGCCCGCCTGACCCTGCAGCTGCAGCACGCGATCATGCCCCCGACGCAGGCGCCGCTGCAGGTGTCCGGCCTTCAGGTGGCCGTCCGCTACCGGCCCGCGGAGACGGAGCAGCTGGTGGGCGGCGACTGGTACGACACCGTCGTCCTGCCGTCGCGGCTGGTGCTGCTGTGCGTGGGGGACGTGGCCGGGCACGGCATCGAGGCCGCCACCAGCATGGTCGTTCTGCGTAACGCGCTGCGCGGCCTGGCGGTGACCGGCGCGGGACCGGCCCAGCTGCTGTCGTGGCTCAACATCGTGGCGCACCATCTGACGGGCGCGGTCACCGCGACCGCGGTCTGCGGGCTCTACGACCCCGAGCGGCGGACCCTGCGCTGGGCCCGGGCCGGACATCTGCCGCCGGTGCTCGTCCGGGACTCCGACGCCAGTGCCCTGCCGCTGGTCAAGGGGCTGCTGCTCGGAGCGGTGCCGGAGGCCGTGTACGAGGAGACCGAGATGCAGCTGGCCCCGGAAGACACCTTGCTGATGTACACGGACGGTCTGATCGAGCGCCGTGACCGGCCGGTGGAGGAGTCCCTCACCCACCTGCTGACGACCGCCCGCTCGGCGCCCAGCACCCTGGACCAACATCTGGACCGCCTGCTGACCTACAGCAAGTCGGACACCGACGACGACACCTGCATCGTCGGCATCCGGGTCGGCTGAGGACCGGGCGGCGTCCGTGCCGTGCCGGTGAGTCAGCCGTCCTGTCCGCTCACCGCCGCGTCGAGGACCGGGCCGAGTTCCCGGGCCACGGTCGTCAGGGCCCGGACGTCCCGCTCGGCCCGGGCGAGGAGGATCGCGCCCTCCAGGCTGCTGATCACGAGCGTGGCCAGCGCGGGGGCGCGCTCCCCGGGCACGTCCATCCCCACCAGAGCCCGGGCCACCGCACCGGTCCGGTCGGCGAAGGCGGTCGAGGCGGCCCGGCGTGTGGAAGGGGCGCACTCCGCGCGGTCCACGGTCGCGGCCGCGACGGGGCAGCCGCCCGCGAAGCCCGCGGCCTCGTACTCGTCGGTCCACTGACGCACCATCGCGGCGAACGGCCCGCTCGGCGTCGGCTCGGGCAGTGCGGCCAGGAACATGGCGACCCGGCGCGCCGCGTACCCGCCGGCCCGGCCCACCGCCCCCTCGACCAGCCGGTTGCTGCCCCGGGAGAACAGTGCTGGAGCGACCCGCGCGGAGCGGCGGCCGCGGCGGCGACTCCGCGCATGCCGGTGGCGGCGACGCCGCCGCGCCGGATGAGCTGCGTCGCGCCGGACACCCTGCGCTCGCGCGGCCCTCGTTCGCCCCTCGTCATGGTGGGCCTCCCGTCGCGCGCGCCCCCGCCGCCCCCATGACCGTCGTCATGAGCACACGGCTACTATTCCGGCTGTCATAGCGGCGGTTGCCGGGGCGCCGGGAACGGCTCCGCGGGGCCCGGGGAAGGCGGTGGGCTCATGTACGTCGGTTTCATCGGGCTGGGCGTCATGGGGCAGCCCATGGCCGTCAACCTCGCCCGTGCGGGGACGCCGCTCCTCGTCTGGAACCGCTCCACCGACCGGTGCGCACCGGTGCGGGAGGCTGGTGCCGAGGTCGCGGCGAGCGCCGCCGAGGTGTTCGAGCGGGCCGGCACCGTGTTCCTCATGCTGGCCGACGAGGCCGCCGTCGACGCGGTGCTGGATCGCGGCGGCCCGGGGTTCGCCGCGCGGGTCGCCGGACGGACGGTCGTCCACATGGGCACGACGTCGGCCGCCTATTCCTGCGGGCTCCAGGACGACGTCCGGGCGGCCGGCGGGCGTTACGCGGAGGCCCCGGTCTCCGGCTCCCGGGTCCCTGCCGAGCGGGGCGAACTGGTGGGGATGCTGGCGGGCGACGACGAGGCCGTGGCGGCCGTGCGGCCCCTGCTGGCGCCGCTGTGCCGGGAGACGTTCGGATGCGGGGCGGTGCCGGGCGCGCTGCTGATGAAGTTCTCGGTGAACCTGTTCCTCATCACGGTGGTCACGGGCCTCGCCGAGGCGTTCCACTTCGCCGACCGCCACGGGCTGGACCAGCGGCTCCTGCGGGACGTGCTGGACGCGGGCCCGATGGCCAGCCCGGTCTCCCGGATGAAGGCGCCCAAGCTGCTGGAGCGCGACTTCACGGTCCAGGCGGCCGCAGCGGACGTCCTGAAGAACAACCGCCTGATCGCCGAGGCCGCCCGGAGGGCCGGCCTGGCGTCCCCCCTCCTCGACGCCTGCCACGCCCTCTACGACGAGACGGTCACCCGGGGCCACGGCGGCGAGGACATGGTGGCGGTGCTGCGCGCCCTGGAGGCCAGGACCACCGGCGGAACAGGCTGAACGTGCCGTCCCACAGCCCCGGTCGGACTCATCCGTGGCGCGGGGGGGTTCCCGCGGGGCCCGATGACGGCGTTCGGCAGGGGACCCGCGGCGATGCCGCCGCGGCGGTCAGGAGTGGCGGGCGTGGACGGGGTTGTGGGCGACGTCGTCGGGACACGTGCGGTGCGGTTCCCCGCTGCGCCGGTCGCGCCGCCAGTCGTACGCCGCGAGGGCGAGGGACGCCAGCATGCCGGTGAGGGCGGCGCCGAGGGCGATGACGAGGGCCTCCCGGTAGTCGTCGCCCCGGCTGAGCACGAGGTAGAAGAGGCCGGGCAGGGCGGCGGTGCCCACGGCGGCGCCGAGCCGCTGGCCCGTCTGCAGGGCTCCGCCCGCCGCCCCCGCCATGTGCACGGGCACGTCCCGCAGTGTCATGGTGATGTTCGGCGAGATCACGCAGCCGCTGCCCAGGCCGCCCACGAACAGGGCCGGGGCGGCGACCCAGGGCGCGATGTCGAGGGGCGCGAGGCGGAGCAGCAGCGCGGTGCCGCCCAGGCCGAGGAGCACCCCCGCGAGGCCGCCCACCGTGAGCATCCGCCCGAGCCGGTCCACCAGCCGCCCGGAGACGACGGACGCGCAGGCCGAGCCGAGGGCGAAGGGCGTCACGGCGAGGCCGGACCGCAGCGGGGAGAAGCCGAGGCCGTGCTGGTAGAAGAGCGCGAAGACCAGCCAGATGCCGCTGAAGCCGACGAAGTACAGCGTGCCGATGCCGGCGCCGACGGCGTAGCCGCGCACGGTGGTGAAAAGCCGCGGGTCGAGCAGCGGCTGCCTGCCCCGGGCGACGAGGCGGTACTGCCACCGGGCGAAGAGGGCGAGCAGCGCGGCCCCCGCGAGGAACAGCCACCACAGCCGGCTCAGGCCGCCGGACTCCGCCTGGACCAGCGGATACATCAGGGCCAGGACCCCGGAGCCGAGGAGCAGCACGCCCGGCACGTCCACGTGGCCCCGGCCCGAGCGCGGTGTGCGGGGCAGCAGGCGTCGGCCGAGCAGGACGGCCAGGACGCCGATGGGCACGTTGACGTAGAAGATCCACCGCCAGCCCTGGCCGCCGTCGGCGAGCGCGAGGATGACGCCGCCGGTGAGGGGTCCGACGGCGGAGGAGATCCCGACGGTGGCGCCGAAGAGGCCGAACGCCCGGCCCCGCTCACCGCCCCGGAACATCTGCTGGATGAGCGCCGAGTTCTGCGGGGCCATGAAGCCGGCCGCCAGGCCCTGGCAGAGGCGGGCCACCACCAGCAGGGTGATGTTCGGGGCCGCTCCGCACGCCGCGCTGAACAGCACGAAGCCGCTGAGGGCGAGGAGGAAGATGCGGCGCCGGTCCAGTGCGTCGCCGAGGCGTCCGGCGGTGACAAGGGCCAGGCCGAAGCTCAGTGCGTATCCGGACACCACCCACTGCACCTCCGCGGCGGACGCGTGCAGCTCCCGCTGGATGGTGGGCAGGGCGACCGCGACGATCGAGACGTCCAGCAGGCTCATGAAACCGGCCACCAGGGTGACCCACAGGGCCTTCCACCGGCGGGGGTCCGGTTCGTGCCCGGCCTGCGCTTCCTGGTCCCGGCCGCCCGGCGCTGATGCTGTCACAGGAGTTCCTCTCACCAGGCGCGCGCTCTGCCCTGTCCAGTTCCCCACCAGCGCATCAGCACACCCGGCGGCGTGCTCGGCGGGGTACGGCGGACGGACGCGCGTCTCCTTCCGGGGTACCCGCGTGACGCGCGGTGGTCGGCCGGACGCCGCGCGAACGGGTTCGTTTGAGCGCGCCGGATCTGTGCAGGCGTTGTGCTGGTAAGGACGACCGGCGAGAGGAACGACGTGCCCGACAACGACGGGTCGGTGGATCCCGCGGCGGTGCGGCGGCACCGGGTGCTGTTCCGGGCGATGGAGAAGCGGCGGAATCCGAGGCTGCGCCGCAGCGACATCACCGTGACCGACGAGGCGGCGGTCCGGCGCGCCACGAAGGCGGCCGCGCTCGGCAACGCGATGGAGTGGTACGACTTCGGGATCTACAGCTATCTGGCCGTGACGATCGGGAAGGTGTTCTTCCCGTCCGGCAACGACACGGCCCAGCTGCTGAGCTCGTTCGCGACGTTCGCGGTGGCTTTCCTGGTGCGTCCGCTGGGCGGCATGGTCTTCGGGCCGCTCGGTGACAAGGTCGGCCGCAAGCGCATCCTCTCGCTGACGATGATCATGATGGCGGTGGGCACGTTCGCCATCGGCCTGATCCCCTCGCACGCCGTGATCGGCCTGTGGGCCCCGGCCCTGCTGATCTTCTTCCGGCTGGTGCAGGGGTTCTCCACGGGCGGGGAGTACGGCGGAGCGTCGACCTTCATCGCGGAGTACGCGCCGGACAGGCGGCGCGGGTTCTTCGGCAGCTTCCTGGAGCTGGGCACGCTGGCCGGCTACGTCGGGGCCTCCGGTCTCGTCGTCGTCCTGGAGAGCCTGCTCAGCGACGGCCAGATGCTGCAGTGGGGCTGGCGCGTCCCCTTCCTGGTCGCGGCCCCGCTGGGGTTCATCGGCCTGTACCTGCGGCTGAAGCTGGACGAGACGCCCGCCTTCCGGAAGCTGGAGGGGGGCACGGCCAAGGCGACCGAGGCCGCCGAGGCGGTGGAGACGTCGGCCACCGCCGACCTCGGGCGGATCTTCACCCTGTTCTGGCGCCCGCTGCTGCTGTGCCTCGCGCTCGTGGCGGCGTACAACATCACCGACTACATGCTGCTGTCGTACATGCCGACGTACCTGTCGGACGAGCTGGGGTACGAGACCACCCACGGTCTGCTGATCCTGCTGCTGGTGATGGTGCTGCAGATGTGCGTCATCAACCAGGTGGGGCGGCTTTCGGACCGCTTCGGGCGCAAGCCGCTGCTGATGGCGGGGATGCTGGGCTTCCTCTTCCTGTCCGTGCCCTCGTTCCTGCTGATCCGGCAGGGCAGCGTCGTCCTCGTCGTGCTGGGGCTGCTGATGATGGGGCTGTCGCTGGTGATGATGCTCGGCACGATGTCGGCGGCGCTCCCGGCGATCTTCCCGACACAGGTCCGCTACGGCTCCCTCTCGGTGGCCTACAACCTGGCGACCTCCGTCTTCGGCGGTACGACACCGCTCGTGATCACCGCGCTGATCAGCGCGTTCGACTCCACGCTCATGCCGGCGTACTACGCGACCGGCGCGGCTGCCGTGGGCGTCATCGCCGTGCTGTGCATGCGCGAGACGGCGAACAAGCCGCTGGCGGGCTCCCCTCCGTCCGTGGAGACGGAGCGGGAGGCCGCGGAACTGGTCCAGGCGCGGGCCCCGCGTCCCAGGTTCTGACGCCCGCACCGGTGGGGCGGGCGGCCCGGGCCGCCCGCCCCACCGGCCTGCTCGCAGGGGTCCGGCTCAGGCGCTGCGGCCCGTCGCCGAGGCGAAGCCCAGCCAGGTGTGGCGGTTGTTCCACCAGCACCAGCCGACCTTGGGGGCGCCGCGGCGGTCGCGGCCGTCCCGTCCCGTGCCGTTGCTGATCCAGATGGCCGGGGTGCGGGCGTCCAGCCTGCCGTCCGCCTTGCGCAGCCGGGAGCCGATGGTCATGAAGCAGCGGTTGCGCTCCAGGGCCTGCGGCTGCTGGAGCACCCAGTGGATGCCCTCGCTGAGCAGCAGGGGGGTGCGGCCGTCCCGGTTGAGGACGGGCAGCGCCTCCTCGGGGCTCCAGCCGGACAGGTGGTCGCCGCGGTCGACGCCGGTGACGAGGTAGAGGGGGGCGCCGGGCAGTTCGACGCCGCCGTCGGGTGCGAAGGCGTCGACGTCGGCCATGTCGACGACGACGAAGCCCGGCTTTGCGTCGCGGCGCAGCAGCGGGGCGAGGGCGGAGGCGGGAGCCCTGCCGGGGTGCACGGCCAGCAGGGCACCGTCGCCCTCGGCCCCGGCCGCGAAGGCCCGGACCTCCCCGGCGGACAGCCCGGCGATCTCGTGCACCCCCAGCTCGATCAGCCGTTCGGCCTGTGCGGTCAGGGCCGGGAGGGTGGGCAGGGCGGTGGTCGTGTCGGGCACGATGCTCCTCTGTTCGGTGATGTGGGCGTGCCCCTGGCTAACGGGCAGGTCCGCGGTGGCGTTCCTCCCTCCTGCTCCGGAAGGCGGCCTCGGCGACCCGGCGGGAGCCCGTGGGCGGACACGTACCGGGCGGCCCATACCCTCGAGGACACGGCGAGGACGGCGCCGGGCAGGTCGAGGGTCTCCCTCACCGGACCGCCCGGTGCGACGCCGCCGGCCGCTCGCTACGCGGGCAGCGGGCGGCCGTCCACCACGTGTTCCATCACGAGGGTGGAGGTGAGGCGCTGCACGCCGGGCAGCCGGGCGAGGCGCTGGTCGTGGAGCTGCTGGAAGGCGGCCAGGTCGGCGGTGGCCACCAGCAGCTAGTCCGGGCCGCCGAACAGACGCTGGGCCTGCAGGACGTGCGGAAGTGGACCGAGAAGGTGCCGCGGGACCTGCTGTAGCCACCGGCCGGCCCGGGAGCGGCGGAAACCGAAGCCTCACACGGCGTTCCCACCGCGCCGGGTCCCGGCCTACGGTGGGGATCCGGCGCCGCCGGAGTGAGACACAGTCCGGAGGGGATCACATGCCCGACCGTCCCGCCCCCGAGCCCCCGGCCACCACCCGCACGGCCCGCGTCGAGCTGACGCCAGCCGCCGAGGAGTTGCTGCGGCGGCTGACCGCGGCGCACGGGCCGGTGATGTTCCACCAGTCCGGCGGCTGCTGCGACGGCAGCGCCCCGATGTGCTACCCGCGCGGCGAGTTCCGGGTCGGCGCCTCGGACGTCCTGCTGGGACGGGTCGCGGGGGACGTCCCGTTCTGGATGAGTGCCGACCAGTACGCGTACTGGTCGCACACCCACCTCACCGTGGACGTGGTGCCCGGGCGCGGCAGCGGCTTCTCCCTGGAGGCCCCCGAGGGCGTCCGCTTCCTGATCCGCTCCCGCCTCCTCACCGAGGAGGAGCTGCGGCTCGCCGCGTCGGAACCGCCGCTGCCGACGGGCGCCGAGTGATCGACACGTCTTCGAAAAAGAGGACTTGCGGAAAAAGAGAAAAACCTGGGGCGTGAGGAAGACCGAGGGCAGGGACCCGGGCTGACCGCGCGCCTGCACGGGTTCGGCACCACCACGGTCCGCTTCGCCTACGCGGCGGCCGTCCTCGGCCGGGCCGTCCCGCCGGAGCTGGCCGCCCGCGTCACGGCCATCGGCGGCACGGCGGCGGCCGAGGCGACGGAGACGCTGCGCGCCGCCCGGATCCTGGCCGAAGGCGGCGGGCCCGGGGACACCCTGGAGTTCGTGCACCCGCTGATCGCCACGACGATCTACCGGTCCATCAGGCCGGGTCTGCGGGAGGGCATGCACGACGCGGCGGCTGAGGCCGTCCGGGCGGCCGGGTACGGTCCCGCCGCCGCGGCCCCGCACCTGCTGGACGTGCCCTGCGAGGGCAGCACCGAGGCGGTCACTGTCTGCGGCAGGCGGCCCGCCAGTATCTGCACTCCGGCGCCCCGGAGGCGACCCGGCGCATGCTGCAACGGGCCCTGCAGGAACCCCCGCTGCCGGAGCTGCGCGCCGTACTGCTGCACGAACTCGCCTGCGCCACCTTCCTCATCAAGCCCATGGCCGCGGTCGTGCATCTGCGGGAGGCGCTCACCGGGCCCGGCATCGAGCCCGAGCTGCGCGCGTCGATGGTGTACCGGCTGGCCCAGGCGCTGGCCCACACGGACCGGATGGCGGATGCCGCCACGGTGGCCGCCGAGGAGGCGCAGCGGGCCGGTCATCCCCGGATCCGGTTGCGGATGCAGGCCGACCACTTCGTGTGGAGCGCGTTCCGCACCGACGAGCGGGACTCCGCGGCCCGCTCTCGCTCGCTGGCCCGGCTGGCCGACCCGCTCACCGGCCGCGGCCTGGAGGAGCGGTACATCCTGGGCCTGCGCGCCTGGGACGCCATGATGTGCGGCGAGCCCCGGTGGAAGGCCCTGGCCTACGCGGAGCAGGCGTTGCGCGGCGGGCTGAGCTGGACCCACGAGAACCGAGGCTTCGAGGTTCCCGTCTCCGTGGCCCTGGTCTTCATGTACGGCGACCAGCCGCGCCGGGCCGAGGAACTGTTCGCGCGGGGCATGGCCGAGTGCGAGTCCAAGGGCTGGCGCGGCTCCCATCTGCCCCTCGGCCGGACGCTCTCCGCGTACCTCCGCTACGCCGGGGCTGCCTGGCCGAGGCCGAGAACCTGGTACGGGAGGGGCTGGGCATCGCCGACCGGGTGGAGGGCGCGGAACCCGCCCCGTGGTTCGCCGTCGGCATCCTGATCCAGACCCTCGTCGCCCGCGGCCGCGTGGCGGCGGCCCGCTCGGCCGCACGGGCAGGACCCGGTTCCCGTATGCCGCAGGGCCGGTGGTCTCAGCCCGGGCCGGAGGGCGTCGTCCCGCCCTGCAGGCGTTCCAGGTCGGAGGGTCGGACCTGGATGACGAACAGGGCGATCAGCGCGGCTGCGGCGGTGAAGATCGCGGCCATGACGAACGCGGCGGAGACACCGGCCGTGAGGATCTCGTCGGACCAGGGTTTGGGCAGCTGCCCGGTGCGTTCGAAGCCGAGGCGCTGGGCGGGGGTGGCCTGCTGGAGAAAGTTCTGGACCTGCTTCTCCGTCTCGTTGGTGCTGGCCGTGCCGAACATCGTGACCAGGATGGACAGGCCGAGGGAGCCGCCGACCTGCTGGGTGGCGTTGAGGAGGCCGGAGGCCGCGCCGGTCTCCGGTGCGGGCACGTTCGACAGCGCCATCAGGGTCAGCGACACGAACTCCATGCCCATGCCGAGGCTGAAGACGAGCATCGGGCCGAGGACGCTGCCGGCGTACGTGGAGTCGACGTCCGTCAGGGTGAGCCAGGCCAGCCCGGCCGCCGCCAGGATCGCGCCCAGCACCATGAACGGCTTGGGCCCGTACACCGGCAGGAACCGGGAGGCCAGTCCCGCGCCGATGGCGATGACCGCGCTGACGGGCAGGAAGGCGAGGCCCGCCTGGAGCGGGCTGAAGTCCAGCACGTTCTGCACGAAGAGCGTCAGGAAGAAGAACATGCCGAAGATCGCGGCGGCGAGGCACAGCATGATGCCGTAGGTGCCCGCGCGGTTGCGGTCGGCGAACATGTGCAGCGGCGTGATGGGCTGTCTGGAGCGCCGCTCGATCAGGATGAAGGCGGCCAGGAGGGCGACCGCCCCGGCGAACGAGGCGAGGGTGAACGGGTCGCGCCAGCCGTCCTGGGCGGCCCTGATGAAGCCGTAGACGAGCAGGACCATGCCCGCGGTGGAGGTGAGCGCGCCGGCGATGTCGAAGCGGCCGGGGTGGCGTTCGGACTCCTTGATCCAGCGGGGGGTGGCGAGCGCGATCAGCAGGCCGATGGGCACGTTGACGAACAGCACCCAGCGCCAGTTGAGCCACTCCACGAGCATCCCGCCCGCGAGCAGGCCGATCGCGCCGCCGCCGGCCGAGACCGCGGCGAACACCCCGAAGGCGCGGTTGCGTTCGGGCCCCTCGCGGAAGGTGGTGCTGATCAGGGCGAGGGCGGTCGGGGAGGCGATGGCGCCGCCGACGCCCTGCAGGGCGCGGGCGCCGAGGAGTTGGCCGGAGTTCTGCGCCAACCCGCCGAGCAGGGAGGCGAGCACGAAGAGCAGGACGCCGAAGATGAACACGCGCCGGCGGCCCAGGATGTCGCCGGCCCGGCCGCCGAGCAGCAGCAGGCCGCCGAAGGTGAGGGTGTAGGCGTTCACCACCCAGGACAGGCTGGTCGTGGAGAAGTGCAGCGCACTCTGGATGTGCGGCAGCGCGATGTTCACGATGGTGATGTCGAGGACCACCATCAGCTGGCACGAGGCGATGACGAACAGTGCCATCGCGTGTCCGCCACCGCCGGGCTTCCCGGTGGTGGTCGTCTGTGGGGAGGCCGGCTGCGGGCTGCTGCCTGCGGTGTCCACCGTTCGACGGTACGCCCGGCTCACCGGCCCCACCACTCGATCACCGCCGGCCCCGGCCGCCGCCTCCCGGCGAGGGCCGGCGCCGCACGGGGCGGTCAGTCGCCGGGGGGTGCGGGCCCGGCTCCGGCGGTGGCGGGGAGAACGAGTGGTGCCGGGGCAGCGGCGGCCACACTGTACGGCGTGCGACCGCTCACGGTGCGCGGAGGGCGGGTCTGGTGGCGCGGACCGTGGCGTGCCGTCCCGGCATGGCCCTGATCGACACGGACTCCCAGGAGGGCGGGAGTTCGCCGTCACGTCCGGACGTCGTGGGACTCGAGCCAGGCCAGGGCCTTGAGCCCGGGCCGCGTGCTGCCCGCGGACGGGAGCGGGGCGGGCCCGGAGTGGGCGAGGGTGACCCGGGCGCCGGGGCGGGCGAGGCGGATCACGGCGGCCAGTTCGACGCCGCCGGGGCCGCCCCCGACGACGAGGACGTGGCCGGCGGCGGCGACCTCGCGCTGGCGTTCCGCGAAGGACGTGGCGGCCTCCTCGGTGGTGCCGGTGGAGCGGGCGGGCTCGGGACAGTCGGCGCCGGTGGTGATCACGACCCGTCGTACGGCAGCCGCTCGCCGGTGGCGGGGCACGACCTGCCGCTCCGTGGTGTCGATCCGGACGGCCTTGCCCGTCGTCACCCGGCCGTGGGCCGGTAACCGGTCGTACGGGATGGAGGGGGTGTTCCTCCGCTCGGGGCGGATCCCGGCGCGCAGGCAGGCGACGCGGTGGAAGAAGACCTCCTTGCGGTCCACCAGCGTGACCCGGGCCGTGCCGTCCAGCCGCATCGCCAGCCGGACACCGGCGTAGCCGCCGCCGATCACCACTACGTCGCCGTCGTACACATGAAGGGATGGTCACGTGACGTCCCGTCACCTCCCCCAGATCTCCCGGTACGCCTCCCGGAAGCCGGTGGGGTCCCAGGACGAGGCGCCGTCACTGTTGCGTGCCGTGGCGATGTGGACGGGGGCCACGTACCCGCTGGCGGGGCGGCCCGAGAAGGCGCGGTTGAACTCGTCGACGATCTGCCAGCCCTGGAGCGCCAGCGGTTCGGGCACGGTGGCGGCCTGGTACTGCTCGGTGTTGATGCGCCGGAAGGCGGAGGGCGCGCCGTCGCCGGCGCCGATGTTGTAGGGCGGGCCGGAACCCTTCTCGCCGGCCGCGCGGAAGGCCGGGGCGGCGTCGGTGAAGTACAGGTCGTTGATGGCGACGGAGTGGGTCCACCGGTCCTGGAACCGGGAGAGCAGCGACGAGACCTCCCGCGGGGTGCGGCTGCCGGCGTCCGGGATCGGGATGTTCTCCACCGCCAGCAGCCGCACGCCCCGGCAGCTCCTCAGCTCCTTCTCGATGAGGTCGGACTTGTTGCGGGCGAAGGGGATCGAGGCGTCGGTGATGAGCACGACCCCGGCGCGGCCGTTCGAGTCGGCGATGATCCACTGGGCGCTGATGCGGGCCACGCCCTCGACCCGGGTGGTGACGTTGCTGAAGAGACCGGGCTGCTCGCCGGGGCCGGGCGAGGCCACCGCGTGCCAGCCCACGAGCGGGATGCCGCGCGCGCCGGCCCGCGCCACCTGGCGGGCCGTCGAGTCGGGGTCGAACCCGCCGACGACGATGCCCGAGGGGCGCAGGGCCACGGCCTCGCTCATGGCCGCCTGGATGCCGGCCGGGGTGCCTCCGCCGTCGATCACGCGGACCGTCCAGCCGATGGCCCGGGCGGCTTCCCGCACGCCGTCGGCGGCGCCGGCGACACCGGGGTTGGTCATCGTCTGGGCGACGTAGACGAGGGACTTGCCCGAGGCCGCCTCCGGGCCGCTGGTGGGCCCGCCCCAGGGGATGTCGGCCCGCTCCGCCTTCCGGACCGCTTCCCGGGCCCGGTCCTGGACGGCGGGACAGCCGCCGGTGCCGGTGGCGGTCTCCTGCGGGCCGCCCGAGGAACCACGTTCGCACCCGGTGAGGGCTGCGGCCGTGACCAGCAGGGCACAGGAGGCGAGCCGCCCGGTGCGGACTGCGGCGGCGCTGCGGATGCTGTACACGGGGAACTCCAGTGAGGGGGTCGACACGGCGGGATGCGCCGCGGGTCAGGGCGGTGCCGTACCCCCCTCCGGAACCGCGGGGGGCGGTGGCGGGGCGGCAGGGGTGTCGCGGGCGGCGGCACCGCCGCGCATGCGGCGGCGGGCGGCGTAGCCGGCGAGGCCCACGGCGATGAGCAGGGTGCCGCCGTGGAACAGCGGCACCGTCCAGAACTCGGCGCCCAGCTGGGCGATGCCGGTGAGCCCGACCGCCAGGACGGCGACGGCGACGACCGTGCCGAGGGCGTTGGGCCGCCCGGGTTTGATCGCGGTGGAGCCGAGCAGGGCGCCGACGAAGGCGGGCAGCAGGTAGTCGAGGCCGACGCTGGGGTTGCCGATCTGCTGCTGCGCCGCGAGCAGCACCCCGGCGCAGCCGACGATCAGACCGGAGGCTGCGAAGGCGTAGACGGTGTAACGGCGGGTCGGGATGCCGAGCAGGTCGGCCGCGCGCGGGTTGGAGCCGACGACGTACAGGTACCGGCCGAGCGGCAGGCGCTCCAGCAGCAGCCAGAGGACGGCCGCGAGGGCGAGCACGTAGAAGGCGGGCACCGGCAGGCCGAGGAACGAGGAGTCGTAGAGGTCCGTGAAGGCGGCGGGGAGGCCCTGCGGACCGGGGACGATGCGCCCGCCGTCGGTGATCCAGCCGGTCACCGCGTACATCATGCTGCCCGTGCCGAGGGTGGCGATGAAGGAGTCGATCCGGCCGAACTCGACGATGACGCCGTTGAGCACGCCCACGCCGAGCATGCCGGCGATCACGGTGAGGCAGGCGAGCGGCCAGGGCCAGTCCTGGTGGACGACGAGTTGCATCACCATCACGTGGGCCAGGCCCAGACCGTAGCCGATGGACAGGTCGAACGCCCCGGTGACGATGGGGACCATGGCGGCGAGCGCCAGGACGGCGGGGATCGACTGGCTGGACAGGATCGCGTCGACGGTGTCCAGCGTGGGGAAGGTGTCGGGCAGGGCGAGGGAGAAGGCCAGGTAGAGCAGGGCGGTGAGGACGAGCAGGCCGTAGGCGCCGACGTGGTGGCCGGCCGGGCGGTGCGGGCGCCCGGCGCGTCGCCGGTGCCGGACCGGGGTCGTCACGGCTGTCCGGCGGCGGCCGGGGGCAGGGCCGAGGCCGCCCGGGTGAGCCCGGCGACCGTGAGGTCCGGGCCGCTCAGCTCGGCCGTCACGGCCCCTCGGACGAAGACCAGGGCGCGCCGGCACACGTCGGCGACCTCCTCGAAGTCGGTGGACAGCAGCAGGACCGCGATCCCCGCCTCCAGCGCCTCGCCGAGCCGGCGGTGGATGGCGGCCTTGGCGCCGACGTCGACGCCCGCGGTCGGCTCCTCGATGATGAGCAGCCGCAGATCGGTGCGCAGCCAGCGGCCGATCACGACCTTCTGCTGGTTGCCGCCGGACAGGGTGGCGAGGGGTGCCTCGCTGTCGCGGGGACGCACGGAGAACCGGTCGATCAGGGCGGCGGCCCTGGCGCGTTCGGCCCGGGGGCCGATCCAGCGCGGTGCTCGCGCCCCTCCGGCGCGGGGGTTGGCCAGGAGGTTCTCCCGGACGGTCAGTTCGGGCAGGCAGCCCTCCCGCAGCCGGTCGCCCGGCACGAAGCCCACACCGCGGGCGACGGCGTCCGCGACCGTGCGGGGGCGGTACGGCCGTCCGAGCAGCGCGGCCCGCCCGCCCAGGAGCGGCAGGGCGCCGGCGAGGGCGCGGCCCAGGTCGGTGTGACCGGCGTCGGAGAGGCCGACCAGGCCGAGGACCTCACCCGCGGCGAGGCGCAGACCGACCGGGCCTGTCCGGGTGGTGCGGGCTCCGTCGAGGGCCAGGACGGTCGGTGCGGCCACGCGGTCCCGCGCGGGGCGGTGGACGGGCTGCGGTGCCTCCTCGCCGACGATGTCGCGCACCAGCCGGGCGGGGCGGTGGCCCGCGAGCCGGCCGTGGCTGACGAGCCGGCCGTCGCGCAGGACGGCGAAGGTGTCGGCGACCCGGTAGACCTCGTCGAGGCGGTGGCTGACGTAGAGCAGGCCGTGGCCCCGGTCGCGCAGGTCGTGCAGGACGCCGAAGAGCCGTGCGCTGTCCGCGGCGGGCAGCCGGGCGGTCGGTTCGTCGAGGACGACGACCTTCGCGCGGGCGGCCAGGGCCCGGGCGACGGCGACCAGTGAGCGGTCGGCCGGCGCGAGGGCGGAGACCTCCGCGTCGGGGTCGAGGTGCCCGGCGACGGTCCGCAGGGCACCGACGCAGCGTTCCCGGGTGCGCCGCCAGGAGATCAGCCCGCTCCGGCGGCCGTAGCCGGTGGTCAGGGCGATGTTCTCGGCGACCGTCATCCAGTCCACGAGTCCGAGGTCCTGGTGGATGAAGGACATGCCGCGGGTGGCGGCGTGGCTGCCGAGGGGTTCGCCGGCCACGGTGATCTGCCCCGTGTCGGCGTGGTGGACGCCGGCGAGCACCTTGATGAGCGTGGACTTCCCGGCGCCGTTGGGGCCGAGGAGGGCGAGGACGCTGCCGGCGTGGATGTCGAGGTCGACCCCGGCGAGCGCGACGGTCCCGCCGAACCGCTTCCCGAGCCCGCGGATCCGGACCAGGGGCTCCGGCCCGAGGGGCGAAGCAGCCTTCGTCGGCGTGTCAGAGGCGTCGCGCACCCTGTCAAATTACAGCATTTCGGGCACTCTTCGTCCGCTGGGACGTCGACGGCCGGCGGCGTCGGCCCACGGTGCGCGGTCTCCTTCACCCGGTGGGTGGGTCAGGCCGCGTCCAGCCCGCACTCGGCCCAGATGACCTTGCCCTCGGGGAGGTAGCGCGTGCCCCAGCTCCGCGAGAGCTGGGCGACGAGGAACAGTCCGCGCCCGCCCTCGTCGGTGGTGGCCGCCCGGCGCAGGTGCGGGGCGGTGTTGCTGGCGTCGGAGACCTCGCAGATCAGGGTGCGGCCGTACAGCAGCCGGACCCGGATGGGACCGGTGCCGTGCCGCATGGCGTTGGTGATCAGCTCGCTGAGGATCAGCTCGGCGGCGAACGCGGTCTCCTCCAGGCCCCAGTCGGCCATGCGGCGCGTCGCGCAGGCCCGGATTTCTCCGACGAGTGCCGGGTCCTCGGCGGGGAGGTCCCAGGCGGCGATCCGGTCCGGGTCGAAGGCGTGGGCGCGGGCCACGAGCAGGGCGATGTCGTCGCAGGGGTGCGCGGGCGCCACGGCGTCCAGGATCGCCCGGCAGGTCTCCTCGGGTGCGCGTTCCGGGTGGGCCAGGGCGGTGCTCAGACGGTCCAGGACCTCGTCGACGTCGCGGTGCCGGTCCTCGATGAGCCCGTCGGTGTACAGCACCAGCTGGCTGCCCTCGGGCAGGTCGACCTCGACGGCGTCGAAGGGCAGGCCCCCGAGGCCGAGCGGGGGACCGGCGGGCAGGTCGGGGTAGGTGACGGTGCCGTCGGGGTGGACCAGCGCGGGCGGCGGATGACCGGCCCGGGCCATCAGGCACCGCTGCGCGGCCGGGTCGTACACGGCGTACAGGCAGGTCGCGCCGATCACGCCGGCGCCCTGGCCGTCGGGGTCCTCCCGGTCCAGGCGCCCGACGAGGTTGTCGAGGTGGGTGAGGACCTCGTCCGGCGGGAAGTCGAGCTCGGCGAAGCTGCGGGCGGCGGTGCGCAGCCGGCCCATGGTGGCCGCGGAGAGCATGCCGTGGCCGACGACGTCGCCGACGAGGAGGCCGACGCGGGCGCCGGAGAGCGGGATGACGTCGTACCAGTCCCCGCCCACGTCCGACTCGGCGGGCAGATAGCGGTGGGCGACGTCGACGGCGTCCTGGTCGGGCAGGCCGTGCGGCAGGAGCCGGCGCTGGAGGGCCAGGACCATGGCGCGCTCGTGGGTGTACCGGCGGGCGTTGTCGATGGACAGGGCGGCGCGGGTGGCGAGTTCCTGTGCGAGCGAGCGGTCGTCGTCGCCGAAGGAGCTCCCGGCGCGGTAGAAACCGGCGACGCCCAGGACGACCCCGCGTGCGCGCAGGGGCACCGCGACGAGGGACCGGACGTGGCTCAGCAGGCGTGCGGTGTGCTCGGGGTCCTGGGCCAGCCAGCCGGCCGCCGCCTCCAGGTCCGGCTCCAGCACCGCCTCGCCGCCGGTCAGGCACCGCAGCTGCGGTGCCGTCGGCCCGTAGTCCATGCGTGCGCCCGGCGGGGTGAAGGGCAGGCCCTCGCGGACGCCGTGCACGACCGTGCGGCGCAGGTCGGCCAGGGGGTCGGCGGACTCCTCTCCCCGCAGGACGGCGTCGGACAGGTCGATGGTGACGAAGTCGGCGAGCCGCGGCACCGCCGTCTCGGCCAGCTCCTCGGCGGTACGGCGCACGTCCAGGGTGGTCCCGATCCGGGCACTGGCCTCGGACAGCAGCTCGAGGCGCCGCCGCGCGGCCAGGGCGTAGGCCCCGACATGCGGCTCCCCGACCATGAGCAGCCCACGCGCCGGAAACGCGGAGGCGGGACGGTCCCGGGGCGTCAGCGGCCCTGCGTCGGGGGTCAAGGGCCCGGCGTCGGGGATCAACGGGGTGTCGCCGGGGGTGGCAGGTGTCTTGCCGGGGGCGAGGGGGTCGCGGTCGGGCTGCAACGGGGCGCGGTCGGGGGTGTGGGGGCCGCGCTCGGAAGGTTGCGGGGCTCGGTCAGAGGGGTGCGGGCCCCGCTCGGAAGACAGCCGGGCAGGGTCAGGAGTGTCCGGGCCCCGCTCGGAAGACAGCCGGGCACGGTCAGGAGTGTCCGGGCCCCGCTCGGAAGACAGCCGGGCACGGTCAGGAGTGTCCGGGCCCCGCTCGGAAGACAGCCGGGCACGGTCAGGAGTGTCCGGGCCCCGCTCGGAAGACAGCCGGGCAGGGTCGGAGGGGTGAGAGCCGCGCTCGGAGGTCTTCGGACGTACGTCGGACGCCTCTGGGGCTGCCCCACCCGCAGGCGGCTTCGCCGCAGCCGCTTCGCCCGCCCCACCGCCCAGGCCACCGGCACGGCCGGTTTCGCCGCGCTCCGCGGGAGACGCGTCACCGCCCGGAGAGCCGGGCGGCTCGGCAGCCCGCCGCCCGTTGTCGGCCGGGACGACCGGTGCGGGACCGGCTCCCAGGAGCCCGGCGGGCAGGGTGAGCGTCGGGCGGGTGGGAAGCGGGACGGACACGGGGGCGGGAGGTGTCACCGCCTGACGCGGGAGCAGGAGGGATGGCCCCGCCGGGGAGTCCGACAGCACGGCCTCGACGGCGAAGCCCCGCGCTCCGGAGGCGTCGGCCATCGGACGGCTCACGAGGGTCACCCGCCGACCGTCCGGCAGCACCACGTCGACGGCGGCCCGCTGTGCGCGGGAGATCAGCTCGGCGGCCTTCTCCATCAGAAGCGCCTGATCACGCGGAGGGAACTCGCGCGCGAGCGCCTCCGCCGAAACGAGGCGACCGGAATCGGCACCGGCAGCACCGGTACCAGGGGCCTCGGCCCCGGCGGTCAGGTACGCCCGCAGCAGCGCCCGTTCGTGCGCCGAGCTCTGGCCCAGCAGCCGCCGTTCGATGCCCTCGGCCGCCTGGCGGATGGCGATGCCGAGCGCGGGGTGCTCGAAGCCGTGGGGATAGCCGAAGCACAGGACACCCTCGATCCGCCCGTTGAGCGGGTCACGCACGGGCAGCGCCACGCAGGCGCTCCGCTGGGAGCGCTCCGCGAAGTGCTCGGCGCCGTAGACGTGGATGAGCTGCCGCTCGGCCAGGGCCAGTCCGATGCCGTTGGTGCCGGCGACCTGCTCGGCGAAGACGAAGCCCGGGACGACCTGGATCGGCGGGAGGTTCCTGACCATCGCCGGGTCTCCGAACCGCCGCAGCAGGACCGTCCCGTCGGCGTCGGCGACCGAGATGTTCACCTGGCTCCCGGAGAACTCGGCCTGCAGCCGGTCGAGCACCGGCACGGCCGCGCGCACGATGCGGCCACCGGGATCGAAGTCGTCGGTGTAGGGCAGATCGGCACGGTCCGGCGAGAGGCCTAGGGACCGGCAGCGCTGCCACGAGTTCAGGATGGACGCCCGCACGCCCGTCCCGACCGCCTCGCCCTGCAGAAACCGCTCGCGAAGGCGGGCGGGCCCCGTGCCCTGTGTCGCACGACCCGCCGGCCGGGATTCCTCGCCGGACCGAACCACGCTCGCCTCTCTTGCGCCGGTGATGTGTCCGCTGCGCGAGTGGAAAATCTCGCATTGATGACAATACGGGTATCCGCGTCAGGCGTCACGGCGTGCGAGCGCCCCCGAGCCCCGCACCCCGGCACGACCGGCCCGGCGGACCGGCGGACCGCGCTCAGCCAAGGAAGCGGGCCGCGCTCAGGCGAGGAAGCTCAGCCGCACCTTCCGGTCCGGGTTGTCCTTGTTGGTGTCCACCAGGCACACCGACTGCCAGGTGCCGAGCTCCAGCCTGCCGTCGATGACCGGGAGGGTGGCGTGCGGCGGGACGATGGCCGGGAGGACGTGGTCGCGGCCGTGACCGGGGCTGCCGTGCCGGTGCTGCCAGCGGTCGTCGGCGGGCAGCAGGGTGTGCAGCGCGGCCAGCAGGTCGTCGTCGCTGCCGGCGCCCGTCTCCAGGACCGCGATCCCGGCCGTCGCATGGGGGACGAAGACGTTCAGGAGGCCGTCGCGGCCGGCGGCGGCCTCGCGCAGGAACGACGCGCAGTCGCCGGTGATGTCGGCGACCCGCTCGGTGGAACCGGTGGCGACGTTCAGGACTCGGGTGGTGAAGACATCTGACATGCCCCCATCCTGACGCACTCGCCGGGGAGGCACCCGGGAAGATCCACGCCCTCGGGAGAGTTGGTAGAAGCGTGAACGACTCGCGCGAGGTCCAGGTGGTCGTCATCGGCGCCGGCCAGGCCGGTCTGGCCGCGGCCTGTCACCTGCGGCGGTCCGGTTTCGAGCCGGACCGCGACCTCGTGGTGCTGGACCACTCCCCCGGGCCCGGCGGGGCGTGGCAGTTCCGCTGGCCCTCGCTGACGTACGGCACGGTGCACGGGATGCACGCGCTGCCGGGGATGGAGCTCACGGACGCGGACCCGGCACGGCCGTCGTCCGAGGTGATCGGCGCGTACTTCGACCGCTACGAGCGCGCCTTCGGCCTGCGGGTGCGGCGGCCGGTCGACGTCCGTGCCGTGCGCGGGGGCGCGGACGGGCGGCTGCTGGTGGAGAGCGCGGACGGAGTGTGGTCGGCGCGGGCTCTGATCAACGCGACCGGCACCTGGGACCGCCCGTTCTGGCCGCGCTGTCCGGGCCAGGAGACCTTCCGCGGCCGGCAGGTGCACACCGCGCGGTACCCCGGGCCGCAGGCGTTCGCCGGGCAGCGGGTCGTCGTGGTGGGCGGCGGCGCCTCGGGCACGCAGCATCTGCTGGAGATCGCCCCGTACGCCGCGACCACGACCTGGGTGACGAGGCGCCCGCCCGTCTTCCGCGAGGGATCCTTCGACGAGAACGCCGGGCGCGCCGCCGTCGCGCTCGTGGAGGAGCGGGTGCGGCGGGGGCTGCCTCCGAGGAGCGTCGTCTCCGTCACCGGGCTGCCGCTGAACGACGCGGTCCGCAAGGGCATCGAGGACGGTGTGCTCGACCGGAGGCCGATGTTCGACCGGATCACGGCGGACGGGGTGGAGTGGGACGACGGCCGGCACGTCGATGCGGACGTCATCCTGTGGGCAACCGGCTTCCGCCCCGCGATCGGCCACCTCGCCCCGCTGCGGCTGCGCGGCCCGGGCGGCGGCGTCCGCATGGAGGGCACGCACGCCGCGGCCGACCCGCGCGTCCACCTCGTCGGCTACGGCCCGTCGGCCAGCACGATCGGCGCCAACCGCGCCGGCCGCGCCGCGGTACGGGACATCAGGCGCCTGCTGGAGCACCGGCCGCTCGCCGCGTGACGCGGCCCCACACCGCTACCCGGTCGCCTGCTTGCCGGCGCTCTTCTTCTGCTGCGCGTTGAACTCGGCGACGTTGCGCTGGTGCTGGGCGTAGTCCGCGGTGAAGCGCGTGTCGCCCGGGCGGACGGTGACGAAGTAGAGCCAGTCCCCCGGGGTCGGGTTGATGGCCGCGCGCATCGCCTCCTCGCCGGGGTTGTCGATGGGGGTCGGCGGCAGCCCCATGCGCTGGTAGGAGTTGTAGGGGCTGTCGATGCGGGTGTCGTCCGCCGTCGTGCGGAGCCTGGAGCGGTTCAGGGCGTAGTTGATCGTGGAGTCCATCTGCAGCGGCATGCCGCGCTCCAGGCGGTTGAAGATCACCCGGGCGACCTTGCCCATGTCGGCCTTGGTGGGGGCCTCCGCCTGGACGAGGCTCGCGATGGTGACGGCCTGGTAGACGTTCATGGCGTTGCGCTGCGCCCCGGCCGCGATGGGCGCGCCGTTGAACGTGTCGTTGGCCGTGTCGACCATCAGCGCCAGGAGCTTCTCGGGCGTCGCCCTCTCCTGGAGCGGATAGGTGGCCGGGAAGAGGTAGCCCTCGGGATTGCCCTCGGCGTCGTTCGGCAGTTTCAGCATCGCTTTGGGGAGGGACTTCCTCGTGCTGCCCGCGGGCAGGGCGAGGGCCTTGTCGACGGCGGCGTAGACCTGGCTCGCCCGCCAGCCCTCCGGGACGACCAGGGTCGTGGGCCGGCTGTCCTTCTCGGGCGCCAGGGTCAGCAGCGGCACCGCCACGGCGGTACCGACCACGACGGCTCCGGTCGCGACGAGGGCGATGCGGCCCCGGCGCGTCAGTCGAATCGTGCTCTGTGGCGGAGTGTTCTTCTCCATGCGGGCACGGTAACCCCCATACCGTCACAAACCCGGCATATTTTCATCTTGTCGGTTCCAGTTGGGCGTCCCGGCGTACGAGCGCGGCGTACCGGCCGTCGCGCGCGAGCAGTTCCTCGTGTGTGCCGCGCTCTACCGCGCGCCCCGCTTCGAGGACCGCGATCTGGTCGGCGCCCCGGACGGTGGAGAGCCGGTGGGCGATGGTGATGGTGGTGCGGTTCGCCGACAGGGCGTCGATAGCGGCCTGGACTGCGGCCTCGGTGCGGGTGTCCAGGGCGCTGGTGGCCTCGTCGAGGACGAGCACGGGCGGGTCGCGCAGGATGGTGCGGGCGATGGCCAGGCGCTGCTTCTCACCCCCGGAGAAGCGGTGGCCACGCTCGCCGACGACCGTGTCGTACCCGTCGGGCAGGGACGCGATGTGGTCGTGGATCTGCGCGGCCTTCGCCGCCCGGTGCAGCTCCTCGTCGGTCGCGTCGGGCTTGGCGAAGCGCAGGTTGTCGGCCACCGAGGCGTGGAAGAGGTAGGTCTCCTGCGAGACGACGCCGACCGCGCGGGCCAGCGTGTCGAAGTCGAGGTCGCGGACGTCGACGCCGTCGAGGGTGACCCGGCCTGCGGTGACGTCGTAGAGGCGGGGCACCAGGTAGCCGAGCGTGGACTTGCCGGCGCCGGTGGGGCCGACCAGGGCGAGGCTGCCGCCGGCCGGGACGGCGAGGTCGATGCCGTCGAGGACGGGGCAGGCCTGGGCGTCGTAGCCGAAGGAGACGTTCTCGAAGCGGATCTCGCCCTTGACGCGGTCGAGGCGGACAGGATCGGGGCGTTCGGTGATGTCGACGGGCAGGTCGAGATACTCGAAGATGCGCTGGAAGAGAGCGAGCGAGGTCTGGATCTGCACCCCGGTCGACAACAGGCTCACGGCCGGGCGGAACAGGCCCTGCTGGAGGGAGACGAAGGCGACGATGGTGCCGATGGAGACCTGGGGGCCGCCCAGCTGGAGGGCGAGACCGGCGGTCCAGTAGATGACGGCGGGCAGCGCGGCCATGACGATCGTGATGACCGCCATGCGCCAGCGGCCCGCCATGTTCGAGCGGACCTCCAGGTCGACGAGCTCCTCGGACTCGTCGGCGAAGGTGCTGGTGAGGGAGTCGGAGCGGCCCATCGTGCGGCCGAGCAGGATGCCGCCGACGGAGAGCGACTCGGTGACCGTGGCGGCCATGGCGGCCATCTGCTTCTGGCGCCGGGTGGTGATCTTCCGCCGTTCGTCGCCGACGCGGCGGCTGATCCACACGAAGACCGGCAGCAGCACCAGCGACACGACGGTCAGCCGCCAGTCCAGGGCGATCATCGCCACGATCGTGGCCACCACGCTGGTGACGTTCGAGACCAGGGAGGTCGCGGTGGAGGTGACCGTGGCCTGCATGCCGCCGATGTCGTTGGCGATGCGGGACTGCACCTCGCCCGTGCGCGTGCGCGTGAAGAAGGCGAGCGACATGCGCTGCAGCCGGCTGTAGACGGCGGTGCGCAGGTCGTGCATGACGCGCTGGCCGACCGTCGTGGAGATCAGGGTCTGCAGCACACCGAAGACGCTGGTGAGGACCGCGCCGACGATCATGCCGAGGGCGAGCAGACTGAGCAGGCCCGTACGCCCCTCGGGGATCGCGACGTCGAGGATCTCCTTCAGCAGGAACGGCGTGGCGACCGAGACCAGCGACGAGGCGCCGACCAGCAGACCGACGACCGCCAGGCGGCCCCGGTAGGGACGGAAGAGTCTCAGGATGCGACGGACCTGCCGGGGCTGATCCTGCATGCCGTCGGGCGGGGTCCAGGAGGATTCGCGGTCGGGACGCATGGGCTCCTTCGGGGGCGGTACGGCCGGATCGGCAGGACGGATCGGATCGTAGCTCATTGTTACCTATACTCACAATGAACGGCGTCCTGATAGTGTCCCCGCATGACCACGCCCGACTCCGACGGCCTGCTCGCCGAGCAGTTGCTGCGGCTCACGCGCCGGGTGCACCGCATCCAGAAGCGCCACCTGGAGCAGCGGGAGCTCGGCATCACCCCGGCCCAGTCCCGCCTGCTGCGCACCCTCGCGCACTGGGGCTCGCCGCCGCGCATGGCCGACCTGGCCGAGCGCCTGGAAGTGGTGCCGCGCGCCGTGACGACGCTGGTCGACGGACTGGAGGCGAGCGGCAAGGTGCGGCGGGTCCCCGACCCGGACAACCGGCGGGTGATCCGCATCGAACTGACCGACGACGGGCGGGCCGCGCTGCGCGAGCTGAGGGCCGCGCGCAGGTCGGCTGCGGAGGAGATCCTCGCCCCCCTGACGGAGGACCAGCGCGCGGCGCTCGGAGGGCTGTTGGACACGCTGGTCGACGGAGCGCCCGTGGAGCGCTGCTGACGGACGCGGGCCGGGCGGTGGCCCGCGGGCACCACTCGTTCCTCCAGGAGCGGTGCCCGCGCCCCGCCGGAACGCGTCAATCTCCCCGGCAAGCGCGCCTGTTGCCACGAGGCGCTTCCTGCCCGACGCGCGTCATCCGTACCGCGCGGGCCTCCTCACCACCGCAGGCGCTCCCCCGTGCGCACCCCCAGCTGGGTCGTCGACCCCCGTCCCTCCGGAGCGCTTCGAGCCCGTCGGTCTTCTGCGCGCGGTGCTCGCCTTGCCGGACGAGGACGCTGACCGGTGCGCTTCGGCCGCTCCGCCCCTCGGGGAGGCCGGCGACGGAGACCTCGACGCGGTGCGGACGGCCGTCGCCGAGGAGCGGGGACGTGACCGACCGTCTCCTCGTGAGCGGTGCTCCACGGGATCCCGGCCGTCTCCGCACAGCGCACCCGCCCAGCCGGACACGCCCGTCGGGGATCCCGTCGGCCGGTTCCCGCCCCTGGGTGGAAAACCGTTTGCCATCGACCACGCACCGCCGCGAACCTGTCACGGTTTGCTGCGGCCGGCCGCACCCCCTCCCCTGCCCTGACACGAGCCACTGGGACGTCATGCAGATCCAAGACCTTCCGTATCCCGACCCGGGCGTGCCGGACGCGCGTTCCGGGCCCCGCTTCCTGTGGTGGCTGTTCCGGAACCAGCTGGGCGGCCAGTTCAAGTCGCTGGCCTGGGGACTGGTGCACTTCACGTCCGTCGCCGCGCTGCCGTTCGGCGTCGGTGTCGCCGTGCAGGCCGTCGTGGACCGCTCCGGGTCGCACCTGGCCCTCGCGGGCGGTCTGCTGGCGCTGGCCGGTGCCGGCAGCGCGATCGGGGACACCTTCCTGCACCGCGCCGCCGTCACCAACTGGATCACGGCCGCCGCCCGCGTCCAGCAGCTCCTGGCCCGCAAGGCGGCCGGGCTGGGCTCGGCGCTGACCCGGCGCGTGGCGGCGGGGGAGGTGGTCGCGGTCTCCACGGGCGACGTCGAGAAGATCGGCTGGTTCGTGGAGGCCCTGTCCCGGTTCACCGCGGCCCTGGCCACCGTCGTGCTGGTCTGCGCCGGTCTGCTCGTGTACCAGCCGGCGCTGGGCGTGGTGGTCGCCGTCGGCCTGCCCGTGCCGGCGCTCGCCGTGCTGCCCCTGCTGCCCCGCGCCACCCGCCGTGCCGACACCCAGCGCGAGAAGGCCGGACGCGCCACCGAACTCGCCTCGGACACCGTCGCGGGCCTGCGCGTGCTGCGCGGCATCGGCGGGGAGGAGCTGTTCCTCGACCGCTACCGCCGTGCCTCCCAGGAGGTCCGCCACGCCGCCGTGCGCAGCGCCCGGATGTGGTCGCTGATCTCGGCGATCCAGGTCCTGCTGCCAGGGCTGCTGCTGATCGCCGTCGTCTGGCACGGTGTGCGGCTGGCCGGCCAGGGCGAGATCACCGTGGGCGAACTGGTCACCGTCTACAGCTCGATCATGGTCCTCACGTATCCGCTGCGGCACTTCGAGGAGATCGCCATGGCGTACTCCTTCTCCCGGCCCTCCGCCACCCGGGCCGCGGGCGTGCTGGCGCTGGAGCGGGCCACGGACAGCGCGGGGACGCGCCCGGACGGTCTCCCCTCGGGTGATCTGTACGACCCGGAGACCGGGCTGCTCGCCGGCGGGGGCTCGCTGACCGCCGTGGTGTGCGGGGACCCTGACGCGGCGGGCCGGCTGGCCGAACGGCTGGGCGGGCACCCCCCGCGGGCGGGCACCTCCGTGCTGCTGGGCGGGGTGCCGCTCGACGAACTCCCCCTGGACAGCGCCCGTACGGCCGTCCTGGTCCAGGACAAGGACCCGGTCCTGCTCTCGGGCACCCTGCGCGGGCTGCTCGACGTCCCCGCCTCCGGAGCCGTCGAGCCCCGGGCCGCGCTGGCCGCCGCGCAGTGCGACGACGTGCTGGCGGCGCTGGTGCAGGGGTCGCTGGACGCCGCCGACCCCCTGGACGCGCGGATCACCGAACGCGGCCGGTCCCTGTCCGGCGGTCAGCGCCAACGGCTCGCACTGGCCCGGTCGCTGCTCACGGACCCCCGGGTGCTGGTACTGGACGAGCCGACGTCGGCCGTCGACTCGCACACCGAGGCCCGGATCGCCCAGGGCGTCCGGGAGGTGCGGGCGGGGCGCACGACCGTGGTGTTCACCACCTCGCCGCTGTTGCTGGACGTCGCAGACCGGGTCGTTTTCCTGTACGAGGGCGAGGTCGTGGCGGTCGGCTCCCACCGCGAACTGGTGCACGCCGAGCCCCGCTACCGGGCGGTGGTCACGCGCGAGACCGACGCCGAGGCCGCGGCCGGCGGTCCGGCCGCTCCGACGGACGCCCGGCGTGAGGACGCGGTGCACGACGACGTGCTGCGGGCACTGGAAGAGATCGAGGAGACGGCATGATCGGCGTCGCGCCACCGGCCTACGACCCTGCGGCCCCGACGACGGCGCACACCCTGCCCGTCGGAGCCCCCGCGACCGTGCGCGCCTACGCGGCCGAGCTGCTGCGCCGGCACCGCCGGGCGTTCGCGCTGCTGGTCACCGTCAACACGGTCGCGGTCGTGGCCTCGATGGTGGGCCCGTGGCTGCTGGGCTCGCTGGTGGAGCGGGTGGCCGACGGCACTGGCGACGTGCGCCTGGGCCTCACGGCCGGGCTCTTCCTGGCGGCGCTGGCCGTCCAGGCCCTCTTCGTCCTGCAGGTGCGGCTGCGCGGCGCGATGCTGGGCGAGCGGATGCTGGCCGACCTGCGGGAGGACTTCCTCGTCCGCTCGGTCGGGCTGCCGCCCGGCGTGCTGGAACGGGCCGGGACCGGCGACCTGCTGTCGCGGATCACGACGGACATCGACCGGCTGGCCAACGCCATGCGCGAGGCCGTGCCGCAACTGTCGATCGGCGTGGTGTGGGTCGTGCTGCTGATGGGCGGGCTGGTCGTCACGGCGCCGCCGCTCGCGCTCGCCGTGCTGGTCGCCCTGCCGCTGCTGATCGCCGGCTGCCGCTGGTACTTCCGGCGCGCGCCGGGTGCCTACCGCTCCGAGGCCGCCGGGTACGCGGCCGTGGCCGCAACGCTGGCCGAGACCGTGGACGCGGGGCGCACCGTGGAGGCCCACCGCCTCGCCGGCCGGCGCATCGCGCTGTCGGAGCAGCGGATCCGGGAGTGGACGGCCTGGGAGCGCTACACGCTGTCGCTGCGGTCGGTGCTCTTCCCGGTCATCAACGTCACCCACGTGACCGTGCTGGCCTCGGTCCTGCTGATCGGCGGCGTGTTCGCGCTGCGGGGCTGGATCGACGTCGGCCAGCTCACGACCGGCGCGCTGATCGCCCAGATGCTCGTCGACCCGGTGGGGCTGATCCTGCGCTGGTACGACGAACTGCAGGTCGCGCAGGTGTCGCTGGCCCGGCTGGTCGGGGTCCGGGACATCGAGCCGGACGCGGGTGACCCCGCGGTGGACCCCGAGGGCCGCCACGTACGGGCCGACCGGGTGCACTTCGGCTACCTGGAGGGCGTGGACGTCCTGCGCAAGGTGTCCCTGGAGGTGGCCCCCGGCACCCGGCTGGCCCTGGTCGGGCCGTCGGGCGCGGGCAAGTCCACGCTGGGGCGGCTGCTCGCCGGGATCTACGCGCCCCGGGACGGCCGGATCACCCTGGGCGGCGCCGAGCTGTCCCGGATGCCCGCCGAGCGGGTCCGCGCACACGTGGCGCTGGTCAACCAGGAGCACCACGTCTTCGTGGGCTCCCTGCGCGACAACCTCCGGCTGGCCAGGACCGGCGCCGATGACGCCGAGCTGTGGGCGGCGCTGGGCGCGGTCGACGCCGACGGCTGGGCCCGGGACCTCGACAACGGCCTGGACACCGAGGTCGGTTCGGGCGGGCTGGCCCTCACACCCGCCCGGGCCCAGCAGATCGCACTGGCCCGGCTGGTGCTGGCCGACCCGCACACCCTGGTGCTGGACGAGGCGACGTCCCTGCTGGACCCGCGGGCCGCCCGCCACCTGGAACGCTCCCTGGCCCGGGTCCTGGACGGACGCACCGTCGTCGCCATCGCCCACCGGCTGCACACCGCGCACGACGCCGATGTCATCGCCGTCGTGGAGAACGGGCGGATCAGCGAACTGGGCAGCCACGACGAACTGGTCGCGGCGGGCGGGGCGTATGCGGCGCTGTGGCGGTCCTGGCACGGGTGAGAAAGGGTGTGGGGCCTTCCGGAACGGGGGGTGGGGCCTTCCGCTGCGTGGCGTTGCGTGGTCCCGAGACACGGTGGAAGGCTGGAAGCAGGCACCGGCTCGGGGAACGCCCGCAGAACCGCGGCAGCGGTCCGGGGACGGGTGGCGCCGGTGCTCCGTGCGGAGGCGGCCCCGCGCGGGCCCCGATGAGGAGCGGGCCCGTCCCCACCCCCTGGAGGTACCCGTGAACAGCTCCGACGGCTGGGGAGACGACGTCTACCAGCCGGACCAGGACGAGCAGAGAGAGGACACGGGGCTGCTCGACGCCGAGGACACCCTGGAGCACGACGGCGTGGACGATCCCCTCGACCGGGGCTGGTCCCCTCCCGAGCGGCCCTGGGCCGTGGAGCACCGCGGTGTCACGGCGGCCGAGCGGCAGCGTGGCGAGACCCTGGACCAGCGGCTCGCCGAGGAGCTTCCCGACGCCGCCGCCCAGGACGGTGACGGCCTCGGGGACTGCGCGGGCACCGACGGGGAGCTCCTCGACAACGAGGTCGGCGCCGCACGCTCCGGCCGGCTCGTCGCACCCGACGAGGGCGCGCACGAGGACGAGGAGAGCGCGCTGGTCGCCACGGACGTGGGCATCGACGGCGCAGCGGCGTCGGCGGAGGAGGCCGCCGTCCACGTCGTCGACGAGGACACCCTGCCCGGCTGACCGCAAGCCCGGCCCGAGCCGTCCGAGGAGCATCCATGCAGCAGGACAAGCACCCCGACTACCACCCCGTCGTCTTCCGCGACCGCGCCGCCGGCTACGCGTTCCTGACCCGGTCCACCGCGACCAGCGAGCAGACCATCGAGTGGGACGACGGCGAGACCTACCCGGTCGTGGACGTGGAGATCTCCTCGGAGAGCCACCCCTTCTACACGGGCAAGGCCCGCACGGTGGACTCGGAGGGCCGGGTCGCGGCCTTCGAGCGCCGCTACGGCAGCGGCTGATCCCCCGTGGGAGGCGCGGGGGGGCGGCGTGTTTGTGTTGGGGCCCCGCGGCCCCCGCCCCCCCGCGGCGGGAGGAGACAC
>NZ_JBHYQH010000023.1:0-29571 GCF_042746715.1 Streptomyces sp. NPDC058741
GAAAGCCCGGCGGCGACAGCGGCCCCGGCGGCGAGGGGACCCGGGGCAAGAAAGCCCGGCGGCGACAGCGGCCCCGGCGGCGAGGGGACCCGGGGCAAGAAAGCCCGGCGGCGACAGCGGCCCCGGCGGCGAGGGGACCCGGGGCAAGAAAGCCCGGCGGCGACAGCGGCCCCGGCGGCGAGGGGACCCGGGGCAAGAAAGCCCGGCGGCGACAGCGGCCCCGGCGGCGAGGGGACCCGGGGGCGAGGAGGGGACCCGGGGCGAGGGCGTCCAGCGGCGACAGCGGCAACCGGGTCCCGGAGCAACGGCGGCCCGCGGCAACGACGGCCCAGGAGCAACGGCGGCCCGCGGCAACGGCAGCCTGGAGCGACAACCCCCAGCGACAACCGGGCCCGGGAGCGACAGCGACCGGCGGCAACCGGGCCCGGGAGCGACAGCGACCGGCGGCGACGGCGGCCGGCCGCGGGTCCGGAGTTCAGCTCAGCGCGTCCGCGACCTCCCGGGCCGCCTCCAGCACCCTCGGCCCGACCCGCTCCGGCACCACGTCCGCCAGCATCACCACGCCCACGCTGCCCTCGACGCCGGTCACCCCCAGCAGCGGCGCGGCCGCCCCGCACGCGCCGGCCTCCAGCTCCCCGTGGGTGAGCGTGCAGCCGGGGTCGCCCACCGGGTGCTGCCGCGCCGCGAGGATGGCCTTGCCGGCCGCGCCCCGGTCCAGGGGGTGCCGGAAGCCCGCCCGGTAGGCGACGTGGTAGTCGGTCCACGTCGGCTCCACCACGGCCACGGCGAGCGCGTCGGACCCGTCGACCAGCGTCAGGTGCGCCGTCGCACCGATGTCCTCCGCCAGCGACCGCAGCGCCGGCATCGCCGCTTCCCGCACCAGCGGGTGGACCTGCCGCCCCAGACGCAGCACCCCGAGCCCCACGCGGGCCCGTCCGCCCAGGTCACGGCGTATGAGGGCGTGCTGTTCCAGGGTGGCGAGCAGGCGGTAGACGACCGTCCTGTTCACGCCGAGCCTGAGGGAGAGCTCGGTCACGGTCAGCCCGTGGTCGGTGTCGGCGAGCAGCTTGAGGACCCGTAGTCCCCGGTCGAGCGTCTGGGAGGTCTCCGCGGTCACGACGCCCACTCCTTAGTGGTGAGGTCGGCGGCTCCCTGGTCGGCTGATGCGTCACCGAGTCCCGTCGGCGACGCGCTTCAGAGGCCGCCGATCGGCCGGCGGCCCGGCCTGTCCGGGCCGCGTCGCTTCACGGCTGCGCCCCGCGGCGGCCTGCCACGGGGCGTGTGCGTAGCGGGACAGTAGCGAAGCCGGTTCGCTGAGCGGAAGGCTCCGTCCAGAATCCGGGCACGGCGCGGTGTGTACTGCTTCCGTTTGGGACGGTATGCGCGGCCCCCAGGTTCTGGGCGGAGCCGCGGGCCGGTCACTTCATGCGGGTGGCCCATTCCTGGACCTTTGCGATGCGCTGCCGCAGCTGCCCCGCCGTCGCCTCGGCCGCCGGAGGCCCCCCGCACACGCGCCGCAGCTCCGTGTGGATCACGCCGTGCGGTTTGCCGCTCTGGTGGACGTACGCGCCGACCATCGTGTTGAGCTGCCGCCGCAGCTCCATCATCTCCTTGTGGGAGACCACCGGCCGCCGCTCGGCGGGCACCTCGAGCAGGTCGGCCTCCGCGTCCGGCTTCCTGCGGCTGTGCGCGATCTGCCGGGCCTGCCGCTTCTGCAGCAGCAGCTGGACCTGGTCGGGCTCCAGCAGCCCCGGGATGCCGAGGTAGTCCTGCTCCTCCTCACTTCCCGGGTGGGCCTGCATGCCGAACTCGGCGCCGTTGTACATCACCCGGTCGAAGACGGCGTCGGACTCCAGCGCCTCGAAGGGCAGCATGTCCTGCTCGCCGGTGTCCTCGTCCTGCTCCCGGTTCGCCTCGTCCATCTCCTTCTCGGACTCGGCGTAGGGGTCCTCCTCGCCCTCCTTCTTGGGCTTGTCGAGGACGTGGTCGCGCTCGCGCTCCATCTCGTTGGCGAAGGTGAGCAGGTCCGGCACGGTCGGCAGGAACACGGAGGCCGTCTCGCCGCGCCGCCGGGACCGTACGAAACGGCCGACGGCCTGCGCGAAGAACAGCGGCGTCGAGATGGTGGTGGCGTACACGCCGACCGCGAGCCGCGGCACGTCGACGCCCTCGGACACCATCCGCACCGCGACCATCCACCGGTCGGTGTTGCCGCTGAACTCGTCGATCCGCTCGGAGGCGCCGGAGTCGTCGGACAGCACGAGGGTCGCCTTGCTGCCGGTGATCTCCCGGAGGAGCTTGGCGTAGGCGCGCGCCGAGTCCTGGTCGGAGGCGATGACGAGCGCGCCGGCGTCCGGGATGGCCTTCCTGACCTCGGTCAGCCGCTGGTCGGCTGCGCGCAGCACGGCCGGCATCCACTCGCCGCGCGGGTCGAGCGCGGTCCGCCAGGCCTGGCTGACGGCGTCCTTGGTCATGGGCTCGCCGAGCCGGGCGGCCACCTCGTCGCCGGCCTTGGTGCGCCAGCGCATGTTGCCGCTGTAGGAGAGGAAGATGACCGGCCGGACGACGTTGTCGGCGAGGGCGTTGCCGTAGCCGTAGGTGTAGTCGGCGGCGGAGCGCCGGATCCCGTCGTCGCCCTCCTCGTACGTGACGAAGGGGATGGGGTTGGTGTCGGACCGGAAGGGCGTACCGGTCAGGGCGAGCCGGCGGGTGGCCGGCTCGAACGCCTCCAGGCAGGCCTCGCCCCAGGACTTGCTGTCACCGGCGTGGTGGATCTCGTCGAGGATGACGAGCGTCTTGCGCTGCTCGACGCGGTTGCGGTGCAGCATGGGCCGCACGCCGACACCGGCGTACGTCACGGCGACCCCGTGGTACTCCCGCCCGAGCGGTCCGGCGCTGTACTCCGGGTCGAGCTTGATCCCTATCCGGGCGGCGGCCTCGGCCCACTGCTTCTTCAGGTGCTCGGTCGGCGCCACCACGGTCACCTGCTGCACGACGTGGTGGTGCAGCAGCCAGGACGCCAGCGTCAGCGCGAAGGTCGTCTTGCCGGCGCCGGGGGTGGCGACCGCCAGGAAGTCCCGGGGCTGCTCCTGGATGTACTTCTCCATCGCGCCCTGCTGCCAGGCGCGCAACTTGCTGGCGGTGCCCCAGGGGGCGCGGCCGGGGAACGCCGGGGAGAGGTGGTGCGAGGCGGTGCTGGTGCCGGCGGTGGTAGTCACGGTCTCCGTTGGGGGTCGGGCGGCTCGCGCGAGGGAGCCTGACGGCTCGGCCACGTATGACGACCGGGCCACCCTACCGGCGCCTCACACCCGCCCATGCGCGGACCGGGCCGGGGCACCGCCGGGTGGGACCGACGTCACAGCCGCCTCAGCCGCCCCGCGATCGCGGCGACTCGGCCTCCGCCCCGGAGGCCCTGTCGACGAGCGGCTCGTGCGCCACGTGCTGGTCCACCGCGGTCAGGTCGACGCCGTTGAGGGCGAGGAGGTCCAGGGGCACGCGGAGTTCGGTCACGGGCCGAGGGCAGTGCGGACGACCACGGCACGGCGACCGGTTTCCCGCCGGTCACGGCCGGTGCTCCCCGGCCCGCGCCGCCTCAGGCGCGCTCCCGCAGCCGCGTCGACACCCACGCCCCCGCCAGCGCCACCGCCGCCATCGGCAGGAACACCGCGGCGAAGGCGGCCGGGTGCGCACCGGGGGTGTGGGACGTCGTGTGGGACACCGCGCCGCCGCCCAGGGCGGCGAAGGCGGCGCCGCCGGCGGAGAGGAGGACGACGTTGGACAGCCCGTCGGAGATCTGCAGGGCGGCGGAGTTGCGGCCGGCCTCCTCCGGGGCGGAGAGCGTGAGCAGGAGCACGCTCGTGGAGGAGATGACGAGCCCCATGCCGAAGCAGCCGAAGGCCCAGGCGACGGCCACGGTCCACACGGGCACGGAGTCGATCAGCACACTCGGCGCGGTGGCGACGGCCGCCGCCACCAGCAGCATCCCGACGGTGGTCAGCCGCTCCCGGTACGGCTCCACCCGGGACCGCGACTGCACCCATGAGCCGAGCGCCCACGTCCCGCCGCCCGCGGCGAGCGAGAACCCGGCCAGGGTGGGGCTGAGCCCGCGCTGGGTGACGAGCATCAGCGGGACGAACGACTCGGCGGCGATGAACGACCCCGCGGCCACGCCGCGCAGCAGCACGACGGAGGGCAGTCCGCGGGCCGCCCGGTAGGTGCCCCGGGGCAACAGGCCGAGCACGGCCGGCACCAGCAGGGCGACGCCGGCCGTGCCGGGCAGCAGGGACAGCGGGCGCAGCTCCTGGGCGGCGTACTGGAGCAGGCCCGCGCCCATGGAGATGGCGAGGGCGAGCCGGATACGGCGGAGGTCGAGGGAGGCGTTCGTGCCGGCCCCGTCCGGTTCCCCCGGTTCCCCCGGCTTGCCCGGCTTCCCCACGGGCCCGGACGCGCGGCGCCGTATCTGCGGCAGCGCCAGGGCGAGCGGGAGGACGACGAGCGCGGGTATCCCCACGAACACCCACCGCCAGCCGAGCCGCTCGGTCACGGTGCCGGCGGCGAGGGGGCCGACGATGGACGGCACGATCCAGGCCGCGGCGAAGGCCGCCATGATCGCGGGCCGCAACCGCTCGGGGTAGGCCCGCCCGACGACGACGTACAGGGCGACGATCACCAGCCCGCCGCCGAGCCCCTGCACCGCCCGTCCCAGGATGAACACCCACATCGCCCCGGCGGTCCCCGACAGCAGCAGCCCGGCCCCGAAGGAGGCGATGCCGGTCGTCAGCGGCCCGAGCGGACCGCGCCGGTCCGACCACTGCCCGGCGAGCACCATCCCGAACAGGCTCGTCGTGAAGTACCCGGAGAACGCGAAGGCGTAGAGCGACACCCCGTGCAGCTCCCGCGCGGCGACGGGCATCGCCGTGCCGACGGCGGTCGCCTCGAAGGCGATGAGCAGCACCACGGAGACGATGCCGATGCTCAGGGCCCGATGCGTCCGGCCCAGGACGGTCTCCTCCACCTCGGCGACGGACGGCAGGTCATCGGCGCCCACGACGTCGGCGTCGGGCGGCTTCGGGACACTCATGCCCGTCAGCGTAAGGTCCACGAGCCGCTTTGACCCCTGTCCCGGGACGGGCCCGAGGCCGGGACCTTGGTCCTACGCCCTTCCCCGGCCACCGTCTTCGCCGACCAGCGGGCGCCCGCGGCCGGGGGCCGTCAGCCGGCGTCGGGAAGCGCCCCCGGGCCGGTCCGCCCGTCGGCGTTCCGCCGTGCCCGGCGCGCGTTCTCGGCGCGTACCGCGTCCAGCCACCGCCACAGGCCGACCTCCTCGAGTCTCAGCCCGGGGCAGGTGATCCGGTGCGGGACACGGCACACCGCGCCGGGTGCGGGCTCGCTCTCGCGGCCGTTCCACGCCGTTCCGCCCGCGTCGACGTACCAGCGGTGCCAGGCCGGGACCATGTGCGCGGGCACGGGCAGGTCCGGTTCGAGCAGGACGTGCCAGCCGTAGTAGGTCACACGCCGGTCCCCGACGAGCCCGCAGTCCGGGCAGAGGGGCGGAGCGGGCGGCTCCGGCCCGCCGGCGCCTTCGACCGCCGCCTGCGCCCGGTCGGTCTTCTCCCACGGTGACGGCGCGTCCGGCGGCGGCTGCCGGTGCAGGTCGGGGCTGGGTGACGGAATGACGCTCGACTCGTCGGTGTCCCCCATACGTCGAGCATGCGCATCCCCGGGACGGCGAGGGAGGGCGCATTCGGGGCGCAACGGACGCAAGCGCATCGCGCACAGCCCCCGGCGGCTCTCGTGTGTCCAGGACACGACCGGCTGCCGACGTGCCGTTCGTCGTGCCGTCAGGGACGACGAGGAATCCCCGACGAGGAGAACCATCGTGCCCCTCCGCCCTCCGGCAGCCGTCGTGGCCGCCGCCGTGATCGCCGACGCCGGTCCCGCGGTCGCCGCACCCGTGGCGCACGCCGAGGAGGGCGGGCCCGCGCTGGTCGTGTCCGCTCTGCCGGCCGCGTCCCCCGCGCCGGGCCGGGTGTACGACGAGTCCGTCACGCTCACCAACCGGGGCACGCAGGCCGTGGACGGCGTCACGTTCCGGGTCCGTCTGACGCGGGGCCTCGACTTCCCCGAGCAGGTGGCGGGCTGCGCCTACTCGACCGTCGCGGACAAGGTCAGGCAGGCGCTGTGCGAGCTGGACACGGTCGTCGAACCCGGCGCCTCCGTCACCACGCCCGTGCGGTTCAAGGCGCTGGGCAGCGCGCTGACGGAGGCCGTGGAGTACGGCACGGGCGCGAGCGGCGACGCCCCCGGCGAAGGGTTCGGCGAGAGCCACCGGCGGATGACCCTGACCGCGGACAACACCGCCGACCTCGTCGCGGTCGGCGAGTACACCGAGGCGCTGCCCGGCGACGGGCAGCCGGTCACGGTGAGCCTGCGGAACGACGGCCCCGGCCGGATCGGGAACCAGGACGGCGACGACCTTCCGGCCCTGCTGGTGCGGATACCGCCGGGCACCGAGGCCGTCGGCGTGCCGAAGGACTGCGCCCCGTTCGGCATCGACGGGCCGAGCGGACCGCGGGGGACGCCGGGTGAGCCGGCGTACGTCTGCTGGCCGCAGGACGGGACGCTCGATGTCGGGCAGGCGCTCCTGTACACCTTCTCGCTGAAGATCGACGCGTCCGCCGACGACCCACGGAGCGAGATCACGGCGTCCTCCGTCCACGGCAGCACGCCCGCGTACGACGAGAACCGCGCCAACGACACCGCCGAGATCCGCATCGACCTGCCGAACGACAACGAGCCCGTGACGAGCCCCACGGACGGGCGCCGCCGGCGGCGGCCCGCACGACGGCGGGGACGTCGACGCCCCCGGGCGGTCGGCCGGCGGCGCGGGGGCCACGGACTCCCCCTCGGCATCCGCCCCGGCCACCGCCACGGGAGGCTCCGCCGGCATCACGGGAGGCTCCGCCGGCACCACGACCGGCGGCACCAGGACCGGCGGCACCGGTGGGAACCTCGCCACCACCGGTTCGGACGGCACCCCGCTCCTCGCCGGTGCCGCGGCCGCCGCCGCGGTGCTCGGCGGCGGCCTGGTACTCGTCGTACGCCGGCGCACCGCCTCGACCTCGGCCTGACGCCGGGCGCCGGTCCGGCCAGGCCGCGGCCTGCCGCGGCGTCAGAGCACCCCGCCCGCCCCGCCCTGGAACGCGTCCGTCCAGTAGTGGCGGGCGGGTTGGCCCTCCGTCACGCCCGTGGGGTCGACCGTCGACAGGACCTGGAGCATCGTCATGGCCAGCTGGTCGTGGGCATCGGTGGTCAGCTCGTGGCCGGACTCGGCGTCGATCGCGTGCTCGCGGTGCAGGAGCCAGAGGGTGAAGGCGAGGGTGGAGACGTCCGTGTTCAGCGGGTGCAGCGCCGCGTCGGGCTCGCTCCAGTCGAGGACCGCGCCCGTCTCACCGTCGACGACCAGGCTGTCGTCCCCGACGAGGTGACCGAGGCGCAGCAGGCGGTCCGCGCGCGGAGGCAGCGCGGCCGGGGTGCCGGCGTCGGCGCGGTACTCCGTCAGGGTGGCCAGCGGGGCGTCGGTGTCCAGGGAGAAGACGAACGCCTCCTCCGGCAGGCCCACCTCGCGCAGGAAGCGGCGGGTCGGCTCGTGCGTGAGGGCCGGGGGGAAGTCGACGTCCTCGAAGCGGGCCACCTTGCCGGGGCCGAACTCCTGGTCCAGGAGCCGGTGCGGGAGGTCCAGGGAGAGGCCGGAGGCACCGCCGCGGCCCGCCACCAGGGACAGGGGGCGGATCAGCGCCGCCATCCTCCAGAACGGGGCCGGCTCGCCGTCGGCACCGTCGCGGAAGACCGACAGCAGGTGCCGGGAGGCCTCCGCCACCGCCTTGAGGCCGTAGCGGCCCACGTAGGACGCGAACTGGCCGCGCAACCCCGCCAGTTCGTCCGTCGCCTCGGCGAAGCGCACCAGCGTGCGCAGCGAGGGGGCCAGGGGGCGGCGGTCCATCGGGGCGGGGCCGTGCGGGAGGCACGTCGTCGAGATCTCGCCCGTCGCGCCGTCCAGCAGCACCGACTCGGTCTCCACGCCGCCGGGACCCAGCAGTCCGCCGATCACCAGCTGCTCGCGCAGCTCGGCCGAGAGCCGGTCCTGCGCGTCGCCCGTCGAGTCGGCGACCGTGCGCAGGCCCCGGCGGCCCAGCTCGGCGAAGCTCAGCACGCCGTTGTCCGCGGGCAGCCCGGGGCCGGTCAGCCAGTGCCGCGTCGACGCGTGCGTGACCCACGGGTCCAGCTCGGCCTCGGTCAGGGTGATCGTCGCCGTACCGGCGTCGGTCGTACGCATGGGCTCCCCCGCATGTGATCGCTCACCATCCGCTGGTGGCGCACGGCGCACCGCCCGCCCGGGCCCGGCAGCCGTCCCCCACTGCCCGGAACACTACGCCCGGCCACTGACAACGCCCCGGAGCGGCGACGCGCGCCCGGTGACGACGGTGCGTCCACCTCACACAACGCTCGGAGGACCCTCGCGCGTTCCCTCTCCGCCGGAATCGCCTCGACCGCCTCCGGCACCGTCACCGTCAGGCCCGAGGTGTCCGGCGACCGTCCGACGCACGGGGTCCGCGTGCGCAGCGCCCCGTCCGGCAGGCCGGGGTCGAGCCGGCTCCGTACCCGGTCCTGGGGTGCTCCGCCTCCTGCGCGGCCACCCCGTGCGGCACGGGCGTCAGGACCGTTCCGTGACCACCGCCGCCTGCGGGCGGATCGGCAGCCGGTTCACCGGGCGGCCCGTCGCGGCGCGCACGGCGGACGCGACGGCCGCCGGGGACGCCACCACCGGCACCGCGCTGACCGCCTTCGCCCCGAAGGGCGCGACCACGTCCCGTTCCTCGACCAGCCGGACGATGCGGATGTCGGGCGCGTCGAGGGCGGTCGGGAGGGCGTAGCCGGTCAGGTCGGGGTGGCGGATCAGGCCGCGCGGCGTGCGGAGGTTCTCCGTGAGCGCGATGCCGACGCCCTGGGTCACGCCCGCCTCGATCCGGGCCGCCAGCTGCGCCGGGTTCAGGACCCGGCCCACGTCCTGCGCCACGGCCAGTTCCACGACCCGCACGGAGCCGATCTCGATGTCGACGTCCACCACCGCGCGGATCGCGGCGAAGGCCATGCCGACGAAGGCGTCGCCCTGGCCGGCCTCGTCCAGCGGCTCGGTCGGGTGCGGACGGCACTGGGCGGTGGCCCACAGCTCCTTGCCGTCCAGCGCCTCGGTGACGGTCGTGGACAGGACGCCGTCGTACGACGTGATCTTGCCGTCGGTGATCTGGAGCAGCTCGGTGGACATGCCGAACTTGTGGGCGAGCGGCTGCAGGAGCTGCGTGCGGACCATCTTGGCCGCGCGCTCCACCGCTCCGCCCGACACCCAGGTGTGCCGGCCGCGGCAGCCCGCGCCCGCGGGCGGCTGGTCGGTGTCGACGGGCGCCACGTGCACCTCGTCGACGCCGAGGGTCTCCTGGACGATCTGCCGGGCCAGGGTGGTGAAGCCCTGGCCGGTCTCGACGGCCGCGCACAGCACGGTCGCCACGCCGTCGTGGACCTTCACGGTCGCCGTGGAGACCTCGTCGGCCCCCTCCGCGCCGAGCATGTGCACCATGCCCACGCCGTAGCCGACGCCCCGGCGCACCGCGCCCGGTTCGCCCGCGCCCTCGGGGCCGCCGGGCAGCAGCCACTCCTCCTCGGGGGTGTCCTTGGGCAGCGGCGGCAGCGGGAAGTCCCGCACGGCCTGGAGGAGTTCGGCGACCGGGGCCGGGCAGGTCACGGTCTGGCCGGTCGGCAGGACGTCGCCCGTCGCCAGGGCGTTGCGCAGCCGCACCTCGGCCGGGTCGAGGCCGAGCTTCTTGGCGATCTTGTCCATCTGCGCCTCGTAGGCGGCGCAGACCTGCATGGCGCCCTCGCCGCGGACATGGCCGGACGGGGGGTTGTTGGTGCGGACGACCCAGCCCTCGATGAAGGCGTTCGGGACGACGTACGGGCCGCAGGCGAAGGCGACCGCGGCGGCCAGGGCGTCGGCGGAGGTGTCGGCGTAGGCGCCCGCGTCGAGCAGGATCTGTGCCTCGACCTTGACGAGTCTGCCCTCGCCGTCGGCGTGGTGGCGGTAGCGCAGCAGGGTGGGGTGCCGGTGGGTGTGGCCGAGGAAGGACTCCTCGCGGGTGGCGGTGAGCTTCACCGGGCAGCCGGTGCGCAGGGCCAGCAGACCGAGCGGGAGCTGGAAGCCCTGGTCCTCGCGGTCGGCGGTGGCGCCGGGGACGCCGGTGACGACGATCTTGACGCGCTCGGGTTCCAGGCCGAAGACGGCGGCGGCCGTGTCGCGGTCGGCGTGCGGGTCGGTGGCGGCGAGGTACAGCTCGACGCCGCCGTCCGGGCGCGGCACGGCCAGGCCGGCCTCGGCGCCGATGGGCGCGGGGTCCTGGCGGCCGATGCGGTACAGCCCTTCGGCGACGATCTCGCCGGCCGCCTCCGGGTCGCCGTGGCGCAGCGGGATGTGCCGGATCAGGTTGCCGTCGGGGTGCAGCGGCTCGGCCTCGAAGGCCTGCTCCGGGTCGGTCACCGGGTCGAGCACCTCGTACTCGACGATGACGGCGGCCGCCGCCATGCGCGCGGTGTCGGGGTGGTCGGCGGCGACGGCGGCGACGGGCTCGCCGTGGTGGCGCACGACCTCGGAGGCGAAGACCGGGCGGTCGGCCGTCCCGCGGCCGTGCAGCGGGCCGCCGGGGACGTCCTCGTGGGTCACGACGGCGCGCACGCCGGGCATCTCGCGCGCGTGCGTGGTGTCGATGGACAGGATGCGCGCGTGCGGATGCGGCGAGCGCAGCACGGCCGCCCACAGCAGGCCCTCGGCCCACAGGTCGGCGGCGTAGGGGAAGGTGCCCTCCGTCTTGGCGCGGGCGTCGGCGGCCGGGAGGGAGGCGCCGAGGCCGTGCGGGAGCGGCTCGGAGGCGGGGGCGGCCTCCGCGGCCTGCGCGGTGGCTGCTTCGTTGCTCACGCCTGGCCTCCGTCCTGGCCGGGGGACTGGTCATCGGGTGACTGATCATGGAGTGACTGGTCATGGGATGACTGGTCATGGGGTGCGGAGTGCGGTTCCGGGCCGTGCGGTTCCGGGGGCGATCCGAAGGCCGACGCGTTCACGCCACCGGCGCCCGGGCCCGCCTGGTGCGGGATGCGGGCCTCGGAGTCGCCCTCGGCGGGTGCGCCGTGCGCCCCGCGCTCCGCGACGACCTCCTTGACGGCCTCCAGCACGCCCCGGTAGCCGGAGCAGCGGCACAGGTTGCCGCAGAGCGCCTGGCGGGTCTCCAGCTCGGTGGGGGCGGGGTTGCCCTCCAGCAGGTCGTGCACGGTCATCGCCATGCCGGGAATGCAGAAGCCGCACTGCACGGCGCCGCAGCGGGCGAGCGCCCGCTGCACGTCCGAGGGCTGCCCGTCCTCGGCCAGGCCCTCGACGGTGCGCACCTCGCTGCCGGCGGCCGTCACCGCCGGGACGAGGCAGGAGGCGACGAGCCGCCCGTCGACCTGGACGTTGCACGCCCCGCACTCGCCCTGCGAGCAGCCGTCCTTGGCGCCCGCGAGGCCGAGCCGCTCACGCAGCACGTACAGCAGGGACTCTCCGATCCAGGCGTCGGCGACGGGGCGTTCGGCGTCGTTGACGCGCAGGACGAAGGAGGCGAGGGGGTGTTCCTCCTGGGGCGCGGTGGCGGGCGCGTCGGGGGCCTCGGCGACGTCGGTTTCGTCCGGGGCGCCCTCGGCGTCGGCCCCCTCGGTCACGGGGCTCTCCGCGGCGGGTTCCTCGCCGGCGCCGGGGGTCTCGCCGTCGGCGGCGTCGGGCTCGGAGGCCGTCTCCGCGTCCATGGGGTCCTCAAGGTCCTCAAGGGACTCACCGGACGGCTCGGAGGACGACTCGGCGGGCTTCCCGGACGGCGGCTCGGAGGGCTCTGACGGCTCGGAGGGGTCCTCGGGGCCCTCCGTGGCCTCTGGGGCGTCCTCGCCGGGCTCACCGGGCCCGGGAGCCGCCTGTGAGGCGTCGTGACCGCTCCGCGGCGGCAGGGCGGCCTCCGCGTCCGGCTCCGGCCCGGACCCCTCCGGAGCCACGGGGTACGGCTGGGGAGTCGATACGGGACCGGGGTACCCGGCGTGGTCCTCGTGCGGTGTGTGCTCCCCGGGGCGGACCTCCGCGTGCCGGGCCTCCGCGTACTGCGGAAGCCGGGGGGCGGAACCGGGGTGTCCGGCTTGGTCTCCGGCCGGCTCGGGCTGCCCTGGCTGCCCTGGCTGCCCTGGCTGCCCGGGCGCGTGGGGAGCCTCGTCCGACGACGGCCGGGAACCGTGGCCGTCGTAGCCGGGCCGCTCCGTCCCGTGACCGTCGAACCCGTCCGGCTGCGGGCCGGGGACGGGCGTGCCGGGCCGCTCCGGCGCCTCGGCGTCGGCGAACCCGGCCGGCTGCGGGCCGGGGACGGAGCCGGGGTGTTCCGGCGCGTGGCCGGGCAGGGAGTGCCTTGCGGAGTGCCCTGCGGAATGCCCGAAATAGTCCGGTTCACCCGGCGTGTGACCGTCCGTCGGCTGTCCGGGTCCGCCCGGTTCCGTCTCGTGCGGCAGGTGCCCGGCGGGGACCTGACGCGACTCCTGCGGCATGGGCCCGGCGGGGTGCTGCGCCGGGGCGCCGGGGTGGTGCGCGGTCCGGTCCGGGGCGTATCCGGTGGCGGGTCCGGCCGCTTCCCGCTGCTCGTGCTCGTACCCGTGCCCGTACCGCTCGGACCCGTGATCCTGCCCGGCTCCCGGCCGCCCGCCCTGGTCGTGCCCGTACGGGTGGGCGGGCCCGGCCTGTTCCGGCCCGGCCGCGTCCTGCGGTGTCTGCCGAGCCCACGGCTGCCCGGCCGCCTGGGGCGCCCAGGGTGCGGCCGCGCCGCCCGGGAGCGTGGCCGGCGGCGTGCCGCCCCACTGCTCGACCAGGGAGGACGTGGTGAACTCGCCCGACTCGTCCGGAAGGTCGCCCCCGGCGACGGGGATGGACCACTGCCCGGTCACGTCGTGGCCGGGTGCGGCCTGGGCCGCCGAGGTCTCCTCGAAGTTCCACTGCCCGGTGGCGCCCGGGTTGTACGTGAAGCGGTCGTTGCCGCCGTGCTGCCCCGCCTGCGCGCCGGAGCCGTACGGCGTCCCGTAGGGCGCGTGGGAGGTGCCGTACGACTGCTCCTGCGCGTCCTGGGCCTGCTGCTGGTGCGCCGCGTGCGGGTCGTGCCACTGGGCGTCGTCGACGGGTGCGCCGGGCACCTGCCACGCGCCCGTGGCCGCCGGGTCGGTGCCGGCGGTCGTGGCGGTTCCGACCGTTATCTGCGGCGGCACGTAGCCGTGACCGGGCGCGGCGAGCGGGCTGTCCGCGGCCAGCAGGGCGTCGACGCCCCCCTCGGGCAGCTCGACGAAGGCGGTGGCGCCGTCGTCGTACTCGCCCTGGGGCAGCGGGTCCCAGCGGCCTGCGCCGCGGGGCGTGCCTTCTCCGTGCTGGTCGTCGGTCACGACAGCGCCCTCCCCAGTGCTCGTCGGGCCAGCGCGGCGACGGTGCGCCGCAGGTGCAGTACGGCGGGCGGGAGCTGCGGTACGGAGCCGTCCTCACCCGGGGCCGCGTCGGGGATGCAGGCCGCGGCGACGTACTCCCCGAAGGCGTTCAGGGCCTCGGGGACGAGCGCGCGGTTGTTGTCCCAGTCGATGAGCGCGGCGACCCACTGCTCGGCCTCCAGGGGGCGCAGCGGCATCGGCGCTATGGCGCCCACCGCGCAGCGCACGCCCCGGCGCGCGGGGTCCAGGACCAGTGCCACCGAGGCGACCGCTCGGCCGGGGCCGGTCCGGCCGGTGGCCTTGAGGAAGACCTGGGGGGCGTGCAGCAGCGGCACGCGCACGTAGCCGATGAGCTCCCCGGCGCGCAGCAGGTCCATGCCGGCCAGCAGATGCGAGACCGGGAGCTCCCGGCGGGCTCCGCCCGGGCCCGCGATGATCAGGGTCGCCTCCAGGGCTGCGAGCACCGGCAGGGCGTCGCCGGTGGGTGCGGCGGAGGCGATGTTGCCGCCGAGGGTGCCGGCGTTGCGGATGTGCGGCGGGCCCGCGGCGCGCGCGGCGGCGGCGAGCGACGGGATCAGGGCCGCGAAGTCGGGGCGTCCCATGCGCGCGTGCGTGAGGCCGGCGCCGAGCAGCGCGTGGCCGTCCTGGTACTGCCAGCCGCGGATCTCGCTGATCCGCCCGAGTCCCACCAGCGCGGCGGGCCTGAGCTGCCCGGAGTTGACGGCGGCCATCAGGTCGGTGCCGCCCGCGACGGGTACGGCCGCGGGCACGGCGGCGAGCGCCGCCACGGCCTCGTCCAGCGTCGTGGGCAGCGTGACGGCCTGCGCCGCCTGCGGTGCGTGCGTGGTCAAACCGGCTGCCCCTTCCCGCTGCCCCACCTGGTCCCACCCGTGCTGCCGTACGGTACGTGCTGACAGGGCGGGCGTGGCAACTCTGGCACATCTTGGCGAGCGCCGAGGACACGGGTCCGGCAGAAGGCATTCGCCCACCTCATCGGGGAGATGGTCCGTTTTCGCATGGCTTCACCCGAGCGTTCCGATTGGCACTTTCGGTGACTCTTGTGCGCTTTTCCCGTGGCCTGTTCGAGCTGTTCGGTCCCGGTGACCCGCGGTCACCGGAGCGGCGGCGGACCGTCGATCGGGCGGCCCAGCACCCCGGGGCGCCGCTGCCACGGGTGGGGGCCGGCCGGTGGCCGGTAAGCGACGCCCAGGGCGTCCAGCCCGCCGGTAGTGGGCGGTCATCCGGCGCTCGAAGCCGGTGAAGTCCCGTTCCGCCGGGGCGGGCAGGACGCTCCAGGCGACCTCGGCGAAGGCCGCGAGCCGGGGGAACGCCCGGTAGCCCACGCGCCCCTGGTCCTCCATCACCTCGGTCCACTGGCCTGGGCGCCGAGCACGTGCCGGGCCCCATCGGGCGTCCGTTCCGGGGGGACAGGCTCGAACCGGTAGACGTCCTCCAGGGTGCGCACCCACCCGATCGGTACCGGCTCGTCGGGGCCCGGTGCCTGACGGTGGTCCAGATGGACCTGCCGCTCCGGGCACATGACGACGTCGTGACCGGCCCGGGCGGCGGCGACACCGCCCGCGCCGCCGCGCCAGGAGGACACGGCCGCACCCGGGGCCGGGCCGCCCCCCGATCTCGTCCCAGCCGATCAGGCGCCACCCGCGCGCGGTCAGCCACGCGGCGACGTGCCGGACGAACCAGGACTGCAGCCCGTCCTCGTCCGCGAGCCCGAGCTCCCCGATGCGCGCCTGGGAGGCCGGGGAGCGCCGCCACTGGTCCGTGGGGCATGCGTCGCCGCCGATGTGGACGAACCGTGACGGGAACAGTTCCGGCACCTCCCCGAAGACTCCCTCGGAGAAGCGCAGGGTGCGGTCCGTGGGGGCGAGCACGTTCGGGTTGATTCCCCAGGTGTCCCAGGCGGAGAGGGCGCAGGTGTCGACGACGTCGGTGTTGCCGAGTTCCGGGTAGGCGGCGATGGCGGCCTGCCAGTGGCCGGGTACGTCGATTTCGGGGACGACGGTGATGTGCCGCTCGGCGGCGTAGGCGACGATCTCCCGGATGTCGTCCTGGGTGCAGTAGCCACCGTGCGGCTTCTCCTCCCACAGCGGTGCGGCGCGGTGGCCGATTCTCGTACGGGCCCGCCAGGAGCCGGTTTCGGTCAGCCGGGGGTGGCGCTCGATCTCGATGCGCCAGCGCTGGTCGTCCGTCAGGTGGAAGTGGAACACGTTGAGTTTGTGCGCCGCCATCAGATCGAGGAGACGCAGCACCCCGTCCTTGGGCATGAAGTGCCGGGCGACGTCGAGCGTGAGGCCGCGCCAGCGGAACCGGGGCGCGTCGGCGAGGGTGACGGCCGGCACCTCCCACACCCGCTCGGCGCGGACCGGCGCGCGGCGCAACGCCTCGGGGCCGAGGAGCTGGCGGAGGGTCTGGGCGCCGTGGAACAGGCCCGCCGGGCCCCCGCCCTCGACGAGCCCCGGCAGGACGAGCGGGAAAAGGATCTGCCTGAGGGATCGCGCCCGGCATGCCCCGTCGATGTACGCGGCCTCCTCCAGCGCCTCCGGAACGGCTTTCACGAACCCCCGCAGCATCCAGATCGCGAAGGGCAGCGAGAAGACGAGGTGGGGGCAGGACCAGCGACCCCAGCGTGTTCAGCAGGCCGACGTCCCGCTTCGAGGAAGAACAGGGGGATCGTGAGGGCTTCCACGGGTACCATCTGGGCCACCAGAAACATGATCAGCAGGGTCGCGCAGGCGGCGGCCGCGAGCGCGGTGAGACCGACGAGGCGGACGGGCGGTTTCATGGAGCGCTCCTCCAAGAGTGCCGCAACATGCGCAATGAAGGTTTCGCAGTGCACAACACTTCGGAGGCCAGGGGACTGCGGGAACACGCCCACAAGAGGTCTCGACCACTCTGTGACCGGCCGACGCACGCGCAACGCCCGGACAGCACAAAAGCCTCCAGGGCATGCAGAACGCGCCCTGGAGGCTTCACGCCACGCGGACCGGGACTACTTGTCGCCCTTGCCCTCGTCGTCGCCGGCACCCATGGACTCGTAGATCTCCTTGCACATGGGGCACACGGGGTACTTCTTCGGGTCGCGGCCCGGAACCCAGACCTTGCCGCACAGCGCCACGACGGGGGTACCGTCGAGGGCGCTCGCCATGATCTTGTCCTTCTGGACGTAATGGGCGAAGCGCTCGTGGTCACCGTCACCGTGGGAGGTCTGCGGCGTCGGCTCTACGAGGGTCCCCGTACCAGTCCCGCGCTCGGGCTCGAGAGTGCTCATGGGGCCAGGGTACTGAAACACGACCGCATCAGTTGAGCGAAGGGTCGTCCGGATACGTGGCCACCATCGCGAGCTCGTTGCGCTGGCGGCGCAGCACCTCGCGCCACAGCCTCTCCGGGAGCGGGCAGGAGACGTCGCCGGGCTCCGACTCCACCACGTACCAGGCGCCGTCGGCCAGCTCGTCCTCCAGCTGGCCCGGGCCCCAGCCGGCGTATCCGGCGAAGATCCGCAGGGAGCCGAGGGCGGAGGCCAGCAGCTCGGGCGGGGCCTCCAGGTCGACCAGACCGATCGCTCCGTGCACCCGGCGCCAGCCCTGCGGGGCGGCCTCCCCGGCGGCGCCGCCGGGGACGACGGCGACACCGAGGGCCGAGTCCAGCGACACCGGGCCGCCCTGGAACACCACGCCGGGCTCGACGGCCAGATCCCCCCAGCCCTCCAGGATGTCCCCGACGTCCACCGGGGTGGGGCGGTTGAGGACGACACCGAGGGAGCCCTCCTCGTCGTGGTCGAGGAGCAGCACCACCGCGCGGTCGAAGTTCGGGTCCGCCAGGGCGGGCGTGGCCACGAGCAACCGCCCTGTGAGCGAGGACACCTCGGTCATGCCAGACATGATCCCGCATCTACCCTTTCCGTGGGGAGGCGACGCGGCACCGGGAGGGAACGCAGCTCAGGGCACGCCGACGCGTCCCGGCGCGCACGGAAGCGACCGTGACCCCACGTACCCGGTCCGGAACGGTTCGTGTTGTGACAGAGCTATGACAGGGCTGGGTCCGACTCGGGCTTATGGAAGGGGGGTGGAGGGCGATTACCCTTTCCCTCCTGGCCCCCTGCCCGACTCCACGGAACGCGAGATTCATGACCGTCAACGACGATGTCCTGCTTGTCCACGGCGGAACCCCGCTGGAGGGCGAGATCCGTGTCCGCGGTGCGAAGAACCTCGTACCGAAGGCCATGGTCGCGGCGCTGCTGGGCAGCGCTCCGAGCCGGCTGCGCAATGTTCCGGACATCCGTGACGTACGGGTCGTGCGGGGCCTGTTGCAGCTGCACGGCGTGACGGTCCGTCCGGGTGACGAACCCGGCGAACTGGTGATGGATCCGACCCGCGTGGAGAGCGCGAACGTCGCCGACATCGATGCCCACGCCGGTTCGAGCCGTATCCCGATCCTGTTCTGCGGGCCGCTGCTGCACCGTCTCGGCCACGCGTTCATCCCCGGCCTCGGCGGCTGCGACATCGGCGGCCGGCCCATCGACTTCCACTTCGAGGTGCTGCGCCAGTTCGGCGCGAAGATCGAGAAGCGGGAGGACGGCCAGTACCTGGAGGCGCCGCGGCGGCTGCGCGGCACCAAGATCCGGCTGCCGTACCCGTCCGTCGGCGCGACCGAGCAGGTGCTGCTGACGGCCGTCCTCGCGGAGGGCGTCACGGAGCTCTCCAACGCGGCCGTCGAGCCGGAGATCGAGGACCTCATCTGCGTGCTGCAGAAGATGGGCGCGATCATCGCGATGGACACCGACCGGACCATCCGCGTCACCGGCGTGGACAAGCTCGGCGGCTACACCCACCGGGCCCTGCCGGACCGCCTGGAGGCCGCGTCCTGGGCGTCGGCGGCGCTGGCGACCGAGGGCGACATCTACATCCGCGGCGCGCAGCAGCGCTCGATGATGACGTTCCTGAACACCTACCGGAAGGTGGGCGGTGCCTTCGAGATCGACGACGAGGGCATCCGCTTCTGGCACCCCGGCGGGCAGCTGAAGTCCATCGCGCTGGAGACGGACGTCCACCCGGGCTTCCAGACCGACTGGCAGCAGCCGCTGGTGGTCGCCCTGACCCAGGCCACGGGCCTGTCCATCATCCACGAGACGGTCTACGAGTCCCGGCTGGGCTTCACCTCCGCGCTGAACCAGATGGGCGCGCACATCCAGCTCTACCGCGAGTGCCTGGGCGGCTCGAACTGCCGCTTCGGCCAGCGCAACTTCCTGCACTCGGCGGTCGTCTCCGGCCCGACCAAGCTGCAGGGCGCGGACCTGGTCATCCCCGACCTGCGCGGCGGTTTCTCGTACCTCATCGCGGCGCTGGCGGCCCAGGGCACGTCCCGGGTCCACGGCATCGGCCTCATCAACCGCGGCTACGAGAACTTCATGGAGAAGCTCGTCGAGCTGGGCGCGAAGGTCGAGCTGCCGGGCAAGGCCCTCGGGTAACGCCGCCTGCACCCATGCCAAAGGGGCGGCCACCCGCTACGGGTGGCCGCCCCTTTGACGTGACTCACTGCGCCGCGCACGCGACCGGCGTGCGCGCGGCAGGGTTACTTGCCCTTGGCGGCTTCCTTGAGCTTCGAGCCCGCGGAGACCTTCACGCTGTAGCCGGCGGGGATCTGGATGGGCTCGCCGGTCTGCGGGTTGCGGGCGGTGCGAGCGGCACGGTGGGTGCGCTCGAAGGTCAGGAAGCCGGGGATGGTGACCTTCTCGTCCCCCTTGGAGACGATGTCGCCGACGACGTCGGCGAACGCGGCCAGCACGGCGTCGGCGTCCTTGCGGGTCACCTCGGCGCGGTCGGCCAGCGCGGCCACCAGCTCACTGCGGTTCATGTTCTTACTCCCGTGTTCATCTTGCCGTTGAGGCGTCAGATCGAAGCCGATGCTGCCAGGGCCCTCGATGAGTCCCCGGACCCGGGTCCGTCGTCAGACCCTCGCGCCCAGGGAGGCATCCTGCCTCTACCTGCGGCGGGAAAGCCAATCCGGCACCCGCATGAGTCGTGAGAACACCCTTGGGGGGTCACACGAGAAGAGGGCCTGAGCCTGGCCGCCACGATAGGGCTCCGCAGGTGGAGGGAGTCCTGCGACGCGCCGGGCTCCGGGCCGGGTGGGGATCCTCACAGTCCCGGGGCAGACGCCCCCGGACCCCGTGCTTCCGGCCCGGACAGGCCCCGCCGTCAGACCCCGGAGGTGCCGGCGGCCGCAGCGCCGACCGCCTTGGCCGCCTCGCGCACCGCCCCTGCGACCGCGCCCGCGACCTTGTCGTTGAAGACGCTCGGGACGATGTAGTTCGGGTTCAGCTCGTCCTCCGTCACCACGTCCGCGAGGGCCTTGGCGGCGGCCAGCATCATCTCCGTGTTGACCGTGCGGGACTGCGCGTCCAGCAGGCCGCGGAAGACGCCCGGGAAGACCAGCACGTTGTTGATCTGGTTCGGGAAGTCGGAGCGGCCCGTGGCGACGACGGCCGCGGTCTGGCGGGCGATCGCCGGGTCCACCTCGGGGTCCGGGTTCGCGAGCGCGAACACGATGGCGCCCTCGGCCATGGCGGCCACGTCGTCGCCGTCGAGGACGTTCGGGGCGGAGACGCCGATGAAGACGTCGGCGCCGCGCACGGCCTCCTTCAGGGTGCCGGTGAGGCCCTCGGGGTTGGTGTTGTCCGCGATCCAGCGCAGCGCCGAGTCGGGGGCGGCGTCCACCAGGTCCTCGCGGCCGGAGTGCACGACGCCGTGGATGTCGGCGACGACGGCGTTCTTCACGCCCGCGGCCAGCAGCAGTTTCAGGATGGCCGTACCGGCGGCGCCGGCGCCGGACATGACGACGCGGATGTTCTCGATGGCCTTGCCGGTGACGCGCAGGGCGTTGGTCAGCGCGGCGAGGACCACGATGGCGGTGCCGTGCTGGTCGTCGTGGAAGACGGGGATGTCGAGGGCCTCGCGCAGCCGGGCCTCGATCTCGAAGCAGCGGGGGGCGGAGATGTCCTCGAGGTTGATGCCGGCGAAGCCGGGGGCGATCGCCTTGACGATCTCGACGATCGCGTCCGTGTCCTGGGTGTCCAGGCAGATCGGCCAGGCGTCGATGCCGGCGAACCGCTTGAACAGGGCCGCCTTGCCCTCCATCACCGGCAACGCGGCCTTCGGGCCGATGTTGCCCAGGCCCAGCACGGCCGAGCCGTCCGTCACGACCGCAACGGAGTTGCGCTTGATGGTGAGCCGGCGGGCGTCCTCGGGGTTCTCGGCGATCGCCATGCACACGCGGGCCACGCCGGGCGTGTAGACCATGGACAGGTCGTCACGGTTGCGGATGGGGTGCTTGGACGCCATCTCGATCTTGCCGCCGAGGTGCATGAGGAAGGTCCGGTCGGAGACCTTGCCGAGCGTGACGCCCTCGATGCGGCGGAGCCCCTCCACGATCTCGTCAGCGTGGGTGGTGGACGAGGCGGCGATCGTGACGTCGATGCGGAGCTTCTCGTGACCGGACGCGGTGACGTCGAGGCCGGTCACCGAGCCTCCGGAGGACTCCACGGCGGTGGTGAGCTGCGAGACGGCGGTTCCGCTCGCGGGCACCTCCAGCCGGACCGTCATCGAGTAGGAGACGCTGGGCGCCGTTGCCATGGCCGACTTCCTCTGCTTTCACCTGACGCTGAGTTGTGCGGTCCGATCGTCGCACCTACCGCCGAGTAGCGGGTAGTCGCCCCCGATTGCGAACGTTTTGTTCGCGGGGCCGCCCGGCGCAAAGAGACCCACGTCACGTGGACGTGGGTCTCTTTCACGAAGTCAGTGGCACCGGCCCGCCATGCTCGCCTCGCGGCAAGTGGTCGCTCGTAGCGACGAAGGTTGGGCCCGGGGGCTTGGATCGGGCCGGTGCCACGTCCAGGCTAACAAACAGTTCCCGTAAGGCCATTCCCGCGCCGCACGTTCATTTCGCCGGTATGTGGGTAACCCCCGGCCCGGTCGCCGCTCAGTCCCTGAGGAGGTCCGGAACACCGGCCGCGTCCGGCTCGTCGCGGTCGGCCGAGACGACGGTGAGCTGCTGGGTGGCCCGGGTCAGCGCGACGTAGAGCACCCGCAGGCCGGCCGGGGACTCGTCGGCGATCTCCGCGGGCGAGACCACGACCGTCGCGTCGTACTCCAGGCCCTTGGCCTCCAGGCTGCCGAGCGCCACGACGCGGTCGCCGAGTCCGGCGAGCCAGCGGCGGGCCTCCTCGCGGCGCTGCATGGCGACGACCACGCCGACCGTGCCGTCGACGCGCTCCAGCAGCCGGGCGGCCTCCGCTCGGACGGTGTCGCCCAGGGTGTCCTCCACGACCGTGAAGCGCGGCACGACACCCGTGGAGCGGACCGCCTTCGGGGACGCGGAGCCGGGCATCGCCAGGGCCAGGACCCTGGCGGCGAGCTCGGCGATCTCGGCCGGGTTGCGGTAGTTCACGGTGAGTTCGAAGCGGCGGCGCGGCCTGCTGCCCAGGGCCTCGTCGCGGGCCGCGGCGGCCTCGTCCGGGTCGGACCAGGAGGACTGCGCCGGGTCCCCCACGACCGTCCAGGTGGCGTGCCGGCCGCGGCGGCCGACCATGCGCCACTGCATCGGGGTGAGGTCCTGGGCCTCGTCGACGATGACGTGCGCGTACTCGGTGCGCTCCTGGGCGAGGCGTTCGGCCCGCTCGCGCTGGGACTCCTCGCGCACCGGCATCAGCTCCTCCAGGCCGGTGAGCTGGTCCAGCGGGTCGAGCTCGCGCCTTCTGCGGGGACGGGCGGGGGCGCCGAGGACCGCTTGGAGCTCGTCGAGCAGCGCGATGTCGTGCACGGAGCGGCCGTCGCGCCTGAGGGAGCGGGCGACCTTGCGGACCTCGCCGGGGTTGAGGACGCGCCGGGCCCAGCGGCCGAGGCGCCGCTCGTCGGCCATGGCGTCCAGGACGGCCGCCGGGGTGAGCTCCGGCCACCAGGCGTCGAGGAAGCCGATGAAGGAGTCCTCGCCGGTGATGTCCTCGTCGAAGGAGGAGCGCAGCTCGGCGGCGAGCTCCGGGTCGGTGTGCCGGCCGGCCGCGCCGGAGCGCTCCCACAGGGCGTCCAGGAGCAGCTTGCGGGCGCGGGGGCGCAGCAGGTTGACGGGGGCGGTGCCGCCCAGGGCGGCGCGGCGGATGCCGTCCAGCTCCCCGGCCTCGAGCTCCAGGCGGCGGCCGAAGGCGACCACGCGCAGCCGGGCCGGTGCGTCGCTGAGCTCCAGGGCGCCGCGGGCGGCCTTCCGCAGCACCTTGAGCATGCGGGAGGAACCCTTGGCGCGGGCCACCGACGGTGCGTCGTAGACGGTGGCCTCGCTGCCGTCGACCAGGGAGCCGATCGCGCGGATCGCCACCTGGCCCTCCTCGCCGAGGGAGGGCAGTACGCCCTCGGTGTAGGCGACGAGCAGCGGGGTGGGCGAGACGATCAGGATGCCGCCCGCGTACCGGCGCCGGTCCTGGTAGAGGAGGTAGGCCGCGCGGTGCAGGGCGACGGCGGTCTTGCCGGTGCCGGGTCCGCCCTCGACGTAGGTCACGGAGGCGGCGGGGGCGCGGATGACCAGGTCCTGCTCGGCCTGGATGGAGGCGACGATGTCACGCATGGTGTGGCCGCGGGCCTGGCCGAGCGCGGCCATCAGGGCGCCGTCGCCGATGACGGGCAGCTCCCGGCCGTCGAGGAACGCCGTCAGCTCGGGGCGCATCAGGTCGTCCTCGACGCCGAGCACCCGGCGGCCCTTGGAGCGGATGACGCGGCGGCGCACGACCCGGCCCGGGTCGACCGGGGTGGAGCGGTAGAAGGGGGCGGCGGCCGGGGCGCGCCAGTCGATCACCAGCGGGGCGTAGTCCGCGTCGAGGACGCCGATGCGGCCGATGTGCAGGGTCTCGGCGATGTCGGCGGTGTTGTCCTCGCCGATCGCGCCCTCGGCGGGCTCGACGGCGGTGTACGCGCCGTCGGGCCCCTTGGTGCCGTCCTTGCCGGGCAGCAGGTCGATGCGGCCGAAGAGGAAGTCCTCGAACTCGTTGTTGAGCCGGTTGAGGTGGATGCCCGCCCGGAAGACCTGGGCGTCCCGCTCGGCGAGCGCGCCGGGCGTGCCGACCTGGCCGCGCCGGGCCGCGTCGCGCATGAGGAACTCCGCCTCGTGGATCTTCTCCTCGAGGCGCCGGTAGACCCGGTCGAGGTGTTCCTGTTCGACGCTGATCTCTCTGTCTCTCAGGGAGTCGAGCGCGGTTCCCTGTTGAGCCTGAGCGGCCACCGGGCCCCCTTCTGACGTGCTGGGCAGCCGTCCACCGTACGCGAAGGGGGCCCGGTAAGGCTACGCGTCGACCTCGACGAGCCGCTTGCCGTCGAACGTGACGACCTCGAAGTGGTCGATCTCGTTCGGCTCGAAGGCGGCGCCGCCCTGGACGTACAGCGGCTCCTTGGCCTTGTCCGTCTTGGCGTCCGGGACGCCGTAGCCCCAGTTGGGGACGGACCAGGAGGAGAGGGTCTCCCGCTCGCCGTTCTTGCCGACCGCGACGAGGGCGCACTTCAGCGGGCCCTTGACGTTCTTCAGCTCCAGGACCGTGCCCGTGCCCCAGTCCTTCTTCTGCAGGGCGACGGTCGCGGAGACCTTGGTGGTCGGGTCCGTGGCGGAGATCTTGTCGGAGATGCCCTCGAAGGCCTCCTTGGCGGGGCTCGCCGCGAGCGGGCGGTTCTCCGCGCCGCCGCTGTCGCCGTCCGCGCCGTTCGTCGCGACGGCAACGAACGGGCCGCCGATGATCAGCGCGCCGGCCGCGGCCACCATGTAGAAGTTGCGGCGGCGCTTCCGGGCGCGGCGGTCGGCGACCTCGTCGACCAGTTTCTCCACCAGGCGCGGCCGGGGCTTGGCGGACAGCGACTCCCCGATGGCGGGGGTGCTGCCGGAGCCGGGCAGGTCGGCGAGGGCGGCGAGCATCGGCTCCATGCCGGCCAGCTCGTCGAGCTGCTGGGCGCACCATTCGCAGGTGGCGAGGTGGGCTTCGAAGGCGGTCGCTTCGGCGTCGTCGAGGATGCCGAGAGCGTAGGCGCCGACGGTCTCGTGCTCGTTCGGCACCGGGGATCCCTGCATGGGACCAGACATACCCGTGCCTCCCGCACCGAACCCTTGGTTACCCCCGTAAACACTCACGCCGTCACCCCCCGCTCCTCCAGTGCCAGCTTCATCGAACGCAGGGCGTAGAACACCCTGGAGCGGACCGTTCCGCTGGGTATGCCCAGGGTCTCGGCCGCCTCGTTGACGGTACGCCCCTTGAAGTACGTCTCGACGAGCACCTCCCGGTGAGCGGGGGTCAGGTCGTCGAGTGCGTCCGACAGAGTCATCAGCCACAGCGCCTTGTCGATCTCGTCCTCCGCGGGGATGACCTCCAGCGGCGACGGGTCGACCTCCTGCGGCCGGGCCTGCCGGCTGCGGTGGCCGTCGATGACGATGCGCCGGGCGACCGTCACCAGCCAGGGGCGTACCGATCCGGTCGCCCGATTGAGCTGACCGGCGTTCTTCCAGGCACGGATGAGCGTCTCCTGAACGACGTCCTCGGCGCGCTGCCGGTCTCCGGCGACCAGGCGCAGGACGTACGCCAGCAGGGGGCCGGCGTGTTCACGGTAGAGCGCACGCATCAGCTCCTCGTCGGGTTCCGAGGGCTGGGACATGCGATGTCGGGCCCTCGGTCCACGTTCATTGGCCACGACGGAATCCTTGCGCACGCCCACCTCCGATGTCCGGGGGTTCCCCCAGCCGGTCGCTCGACATGCCGTACGTACGGGGGGCGTTGGATGTTCAAGAAGAGGTGGCGATTTTCTTCGGAGTGACGTGACGAGGGGGACATGGGTGCACATTCCCACCCCTCTCTCTTTACATTTCCGCCACAACGGAGCGATCGCGCCGGACTCTCCCTACGGGAGCGTAGGTAAACGACGTGTAAGCGAAATCACTTAGGCGACGAGGCCGCAGAAGGGGCAACCGGGACAAGGGAATCGTGTGCACAGACCATTCAATTCCGTTTCACGCGCGGGCGAGTGCCACGCGACGGCGGTGCCGGGCGACGCGCTCGCGGTTCCCGCAGACCTCACTGGAGCACCAGCGCCTCCTGCGCCCGCGCGAGGTGTCGAGGTACACGATCCGGCAGTTGTCCCCCTCGCACTGCCGCAGGGCCGCGCGGGCGACGGGGTCGGTGAGCAGGTCGACGGCGTCCCGGGCGACGGCCGCGAGCAGTCCGGCGCAGCCGGGCGGTCCGTCCAGCCGCCGTACGAGGCCGCCGTCCTCGCCGCGGACGGCGCGCGGGGCCGGGGGCGCGGTGCGGGCCAGGTCGTTGACCCGCGCGAGCGCGAAGTCGTACGTCGTCGCGCCGGAGCCCGGCCGGCCGCGCACCAACCGGTCGATCTGGCCGCGCAGTTCGATGAAGGCGGCCGGCCAGGCGGCGTCGGCCCGGGTGAGCGGGGTGCCCGCCGGGACGAGCCCGGAGCCGGTGATCCAGGCCCCCAGCACCTCCACGGAGTCGAGCCGTTCCTCCGGATGCGCGGTGGAGAGCAGATCCAGGCAGACGCGCCCGGCGCCGAAACGCAGCTCGTACGCGGCCGTGGCCGTACCCAGTGCCATGTGCCTGTCACCGCCTAGGGTTCCCCGCGGCCGGGCGGGGTTCCGGTGAGACGCCAGTGAGGGGGCCGGGAAACCGTTCCCTCCTACACTGCCTGCCCGCGACGGCGCCGGAAACCCCCTGGGCACGGGCCGGGCGCCGCCACGGCCCGGACGGGCCCGCGTCCGGCCACGGGACGGCGCACCCCGCGGCCGCCGGCCCCGCACCGAGCCTCCGGACACCGGCGTGGTGTCGCTCGACCCCGGCGGGCCTCGGGGCGTCCGGGGTCTCCTCCTGCCGACGGCCCTCAGGCGTCCGCGTACTTGGTCTCCGCCGCCGGGTCGAGTGCCAGGCGGTAGCCGCGCTTGACCACCGTCTGGATCAGCTTCGGGGTGCCGAGGGCCGTGCGGAGGCGGGCCATGGCCGTTTCCACCGCGTGCTCGTCGCGGCCGGAACCGGGCAGGGCCCGCAGCAGGTCGGCGCGGGCGACGACCCAGCCGGGGCGGCGGGCCAGGGCGCGCAGCAGGGACATGCCGGCGGGCGGCACGGGTCGCAGGTCGCCGTCGACCAGCACGGCGTGGCCGCGGATCTCCACCCGGTGCCCGGCGATCGGCAGTGAGCGTGTCCGTGCGGGGAGTTCCCGGCACAGCAGCTGCACGAGCGGCCCCAGCCGGAAGCGCTCGGGCTGGATCGTGTCGAGGCCGCGGGACTGCAGGGGCAGGGCGGTCACCGGGCCCACACAGGCCGGGAGCACGTCGTGGCCGAGTGCGGCGAGCAGCTCCGGGAGCAGTCCGCGGTCCTCCGCCCGGGAGAGCAGGGAGGCCGCGGCCGGGGCGCTGGTGAAGGTGAGCGCGTCCAGGCTCCGGGCGACCGTGGCGTCCAGGAGGCGGTCGACCGGGGCGAGGTCCTCCGGCGGCATCCAGCGGTAGACCGGCACCCCGACGACCTCGGCACCGCCCTCCCGCAGCGCCTCCACGAACCCGGGCAGCGGCTCGCCGTGCAGCTGGATCGCGACGCGCAGCCCGTCGACGCCCTCCCCCAGCAGCCGGTCCAGCACCTCGGCCATGGACTCCGACGACGGGGACCACTCCTCCGTCAGACCGGCGGCCCGGACCGCGCCCTTGACCTTCGGCCCGCGCGCCAGAATCCGTACGCCGCCCAGCCGCGCCAGCAGGTCGTCGCCGAGGCCCCAGCCGTCGGCGGCCTCCACCCAGCCCCGGAAGCCGATGGCGGTGGTGGCGACCACGATGTCCGGCGCCCGCCGGATCAGCTCCTTCGTCGCGTCCAGCAGCTCGCTGTCGTCGGCGAGCGGCACGATCCGCAGGGCGGGGGCGTGCAGGACGGCGGCACCGCGCCGCTGGAGCAGCACCCCCAGCTCGTCGGCCCGCCGCGCGGCCGTCACGCCCACGGTGAAACCCGCGAGGGGCCCGTGGTCCGGTCGCTGTTCTTCCTCGTACATGGCTCTCGTCCCGCACTCGCGTCGTCGTCCTGCCTGGGTACGGCGTACCTGCATGCCGATCGAGCCTGTCAACGGCTCGTGACAGGCCCGGATCGGCGTGATGTCGTCGGTGTTACGTCACACCTCCGCATAGCTGAGCTGCGGCTTCGCCTCCGAGGCCGCCGTCTCGGCGGGTACCCGGGGTGCCGTACGGCGAAGGTATACGGCCCAGGTGACCGCGAAGCAGACCGCGTAGAAGGCGAGGAAGGCGACGAACGCCCCGGTGCCCGAACCGTAGGAGAGGAAGGACTGGCGGAAGGCCAGGTTGATGCCGACCCCGCCGAGCGCGCCCACGGCGCCGATCAGCCCCATGGACGCCCCGGACAGCCGCCGCCCGTAGGCCGCGGCCGCCTCACCGGTGAGTCCCCTGGCCAGCGCCTTGGCCTGGAAGATGCCCGGGATCATCTTGAACGTCGAGCCGTTGCCGAGCCCGCTGAGCACGAACAGCACCACGAACGCCCCGGTGAACAGCGCCAGCGACTTCTCGATGGAGGCCCCGATGAGGACCGCCGTAGCGGCGCCCATGGCCACGTAGTTCCACAGGCTGATGCGGGCACCGCCGTAGCGGTCGGCGAGCCGGCCGCCGACGGGCCGGATGAGGGAGCCGAGCAGCGGGCCGAGGAAGGTGACGTAGGCGGCCTGCAGCGGGGTGCGGCCGAACTGGTTCGTCAGGACCTGGCCGAAGGCGAAGCTGTAGCCGATGAAGGACCCGAAGGTGCCGATGTAGAGGAGGGACATGATCCAGGTGTGGGCGTCCCGTGCGGCGTCCTTGGCGGCACCGGTGTCGTTCCTGACGTTCTCCAGGTTGTCCATGAACAGCGCGGCCAGCGTGGCGGCCACGACGATCAGCGGGATGTAGATGCCGAGCAGCACCCGCGGACCACCGCCCGCGCCGATGATCCCCAGCGCGACCAGCTGCGCGACCGGCACGCCGATGTTGCCGCCGCCCGCGTTCAGGCCGAGCGCCCAGCCCTTCTTCCGCAGGGGGAAGAAGGCGTTGATGTTCGTCATGGAGGAGGCGAAGTTGCCGCCGCCGATGCCGGCGAGCAGACCCACCGTCAGGAACGTGGAGAACGAGGTGCCCGGCTCCATCACGACGAACGCGGCGACGGTCGGGATCAGCAGCAGTGTGGCGGAGACGATCGTCCAGTTCCGCCCGCCGAAGATCGCGACGGCGAAGGTGTAGGGGACCCGGACGACCGCGCCGACCAGCGTGACCATCGAGGTCAGCATGAACTTGTCGGCCGGGGTCAGTCCGTACTCCGGGCCCATGAAGAGCACGAGCACGGACCACAGGGTCCAGATCGAGAAGCCGATGTGCTCGGACAGGACGGAGAACCAGAGGTTGCGGCGGGCGGTCTTCTCCCCGGTCTCCTTCCAGAACGTCTCGTTCTCGGGATCCCAGTGCCGGATCCAGCGTCCGCCCCTGCTCGGGGGTGCGGGTGCCGTGTCAGGGCCTGTCATGACGCCTCCACTTGCTCCGGGACTCGGTCGTTCTACGAGTGGCTGGTCCCGAAGGTAGGGAGGGCGCGTTTCCTGACTGTGGCAGCGGGTGACCGCGAGGGAACGTTGCTCTCACCCCGCGCCGGAGCGGGATGAGAGGTTCCGGCGTGTTTTCGGTGCCCGTGCCCGTGCCCGTGTCAGCACTGAGGAGGCTGCCCGTTGGGGTTCTGCTGCGGGTAGGGCTGAGGGTGGGCGCCGGGAGGCTGAGCACCGGAGGGGCCCGGTCCGGGCCGACCGGGGTACTGCACCGGTCCGGGCCGACCGGGGTACTGCATCGGTGCAAGCCGACCGGGGTACTGCACCGGTCCGGGCCGACCGGGGTACTGCATCGGTGCAAGCCGACCGGGGTACTGCACCGGTCCGGGCCGACCGGGGTACG
>NZ_JBHYQH010000023.1:29669-29802 GCF_042746715.1 Streptomyces sp. NPDC058741
CGGTCCGGGCCGACCGGGGTACTGCACCGGTCCGGGCCGACCAGGGTACGGCGCCGGTCCGGGCCGACCGGGGTACTGCACCGGTCCGGGCCGACCGGGGTACGGCGCCGGTCCGGGCCGACCGGGGTACTGC
>NZ_JBHYQH010000023.1:29899-39974 GCF_042746715.1 Streptomyces sp. NPDC058741
TGCATCGGGCAGGGCCGGCCGGGGTACGGCGCCGGTCCGGGCCGACCGGGGTACTGCATCGGTGCAAGCCGACCGGGGTACGGCGCCGGTCCGGGCCGACCGGGGTACTGCATCGGGCAGGGCCGGCCGGGGTACGGCGCCGGTCCGGGCCGACCGGGGTACTGCATCGGTGCAAGCCGACCGGGGTACGGCGCCGGTCCGGGCTGACCGGGGTACTGCATCGGGCAGGGCCGGCCGGGGTACGGCGCCGGTCCGGGCTGACCGGGGTACTGCATCGGGCAGGGCGACCGGCTGGGCCGGGGCGCCCCCGTACGGACCGCCCTGCCCCGGTGTCCCTCCCCGCGGTCCGCCGTACGGTCCGGAGGCGAAGGGGTTTCCCTGGCCGGGCGGCTGCGCCCCGGGCGGCAGACAGCGCATCCGCCCGTTCTCGTCCGTCACCGGTGTGAAGCCGGCCGCCCGCAGCCGCCCCGCGAACCTGGCGTTGCGTCTGCGCGTGACCACCAGTCCGATGCCGAAGACCGCCATGAGCAGGAGCCACACCACCCCGGCCACGACGAAGTCGCCGGACGCGCCGCCCGGGCATGCGGTGAACCTACAGCGACGGGTGGGCCGGGCGCACGGGGGGAGATGGGCTCGCGGACCGGCGGGTTCGGCGCAGCGGGTGCGGCGCCTGCCGGGCCGTGCCGCCCACGGGCGCGGCGGCGCCGCGCTCAGGCCTGCGTCTCCCGCCGACCGTCACCGCCGCCCCTGGGGGCCTCCGTACCCGTGGTCTCCCGCTGCGGGAACGGTCCGACCCGGTGCCGGGGTGCCGAGCGCACCGGCGGGCGGGTCAGCGTGATCTGGCGGACGATCTGCTGGAAGCAGGCCAGTGCCGCGAGCCCGGGCAGGGCTGCCGCCGCGATGCCGAGGATCGTTCTCGGCGCCTGGGCGACGCACAGCAGAACGGCGACGCACGAGAAGACCAGGACCACGCTCCACGAGTGCGCGGCACGGCGTTGGTGCAGCGCGGCCCGCAGGACCGACAACGACGCCACCAGCCAGGGCCCGTACACCAGCAGGGGCCACCAGGTGCGCAGGCCGCGTGTCGCGGGGGACGTGGCGACCAGGCGCAGCGGGTCGTAGGCGGCCAGGCCGCTCAGCAGGCTGACGGCGCAGGCGATGAGGGCGGCCAGGGCGGCGACCAGGAAGCTGGTGGTGCGCAGCGCGCCCGGGGCTCTGCGGGTGCGGACCTTGCGGTGGCGCGGGGGGACGTCCCGTACGGGCGGCAGCTCCTCGGTGATGTCCTGGAGCCGCTGCATGTGGGTGCCCTGGCCGGGCTCCGCCACCACGCCCGCGCCCGGCATCTCGTCCCTGGGGGCGGGGATCCGCGGCGCCTGCGTCTGCTCCCCGAGGGCCTCCTCGAGGATGAACGCCAGTTCCTCGGCCGGGTCCCAGGTCGGGTCCGGCGGCGTGAGGGGGGTGATGAAGTCCCGGGCGGGCGCCCGGTGCCGCCCGGTGCCCTCGAGTTCGTTGTGGTACATGACGCGGCCCGCTATTCCGCGAGTGCCAAAGCGGGTCGTTCCGTGGCGCTGGTCCACCGCCGGGCGAGGTCTTTTTCCAGCATGCTCATGCGGTCGATGAAATCCCTCAGCACCGTTTCGGTCACCTGCAGTGTGACCGGGCAACCGCCCCTGGTGAGGGTCCCGTTGACGGCGGCCGACGAGTGCGCCGGAGCAGGGATGTAGGTGTACGGGCCGAGCGTTACCGCCCAGCCGTCTTTCCTGGTCGCCTCGGTCATGTACCGACTAACCGTCGGCTCACTTCGGCGGATGCGCGGCAAACGAGTGAAGGACTTTCCCGAATGAGCATCTTTTCCATGCGCCATGAGGACCATGACGAATCCCTATATTCATCTATGAAGAACAAGGAGCGAATATTTCCCTCCAGGGCGTTTCGGCTGCTCGGGAGCGGCCCGAGGGGCGGATTCACATCACGGATGCGTGAGTCCGCACCGAACAGGCGTTGGACCGGGCGATGCCCCCGGGCGACGGTGGGGACATGCTCCGGCTCTCCCCGTACCGCGGCCTGTTCCGCCTGCCGGGCGCCCGCGCCTTCACCGCCGGCAACCTCGTCGCCCGGCTGCCGATGGGCATGTTCAGCGTCAGCGCGGTCATCATGATCGCCGGGACGCGGGACTCGTACGCCCTGGCCGGTGCCGTGACCGCGACGGGGCTCGCGGCGACAGCGGTGGCCGCGCCCTGGATCGCCCGGCTCGTCGACCGCCACGGCCAGGCCCGGGTGGCGCTGCCCGCCACGGCCGTCGCCGCCCTCGGCTCCCTCTCCCTGCTGCTGTGCGTGCGTCACGGCGCCCCCGACTGGACCCTGTTCGCCTCCTACGCGGCGACCGCCACGACCCCCAACACCGGCGGCATGTCCCCGGCCCGCTGGGCGTATCTGCTGGACGGCGACCCCAAGGCCCTGCGCACCGCCAACTCCTTCGAGCAGGCCGTGGACGAACTCTGCTTCACGCTGGGCCGGGTGCTCGCGGCGTTCCTGTGCACGGCGCTGTTCCCGGAGGCGGGCACGCTCGTCGGCGCGGTGCTGCTGGTGACCGGCATGGTCCTGTTCACGACCCGGCGCGCCACGGAGCCGCCGGTCCGCGCGCGGACACCGGCGAAGGCGCCGCTGCGCGCTCCCGGCATGCCGCCACTGCTCGTGACCTGTCTGGCGATGGGCGGGATCTTCGGCGCGACGGAGGTCGTCACCCTCGCGTTCACCGACGCACAGGGCCAGCGGTCGGCGGCGGGTGCGGTGCTGGCGCTCCAGGCGGCGGGCTCCTGCGCGGCGGGCCTCGTCCACGGCGCCGTGAAACCCCCCGGACCGGCCGCGGCCCGGCTGCCCTGGTGCGTGGCCGCGATGGCCGCCCTGCTGACCCTGCCGCTGCTCGCGGCCGCCCTCACCGGTTCACTCGTGCTCCTGGCCGCCGCCCTGCTCGTGGCCGGGATGGCGACGGCCCCGACCATGGTCACCACCATGACGCTCGTCCAGCAGCGCACCCCGGAGGGCCGGCTGAACGAGGGCATGACCCTGGCCGTGACCGGTCTGGTCGGCGGCATCGCCTGCGGCAGCGCGCTCGGCGGCTGGACGGTGGAGCACGGGTCGGCGACGGCGGGCTTCGCGGTCCCGGTGACGGCCGCCGTCCTGGCCCTCGCCCTCGCCGCGGGCGGCACGTCGAACCGCTTCGCCCGACCTGGCACGGCCCATGGACACACTTCGCCGGACATGACAAAGGCCCCGCCGCTCGGGAGCGACGGGGCCTCGGCCCACATGGGATGAGTGGAGATGGCGGGAATCGAACCCGCGTCCAACGGTGCGGAACCAGGGCTTCTCCGTGTGCAGTCCGCTTCGCTTTTCTCGGCCCCGGAGATCACGCGGACAAGTCTCCGACGGGCCCAGTCACTGTTGGATTTCCCTCTTCACCCCGTGACCGGGATCAAGGTTTAGTTCCCTAGCTGATGCCAGGATCCGGGTCGGGAACAGCCCCGGGCTGACACTCCCTTTGTAGGAGGCTCGCTCTGCTACCTGAGATCAGGCAGCGAGGGCGAAGGCCTGCTGGGAGGAATCGCGCTTGGAATTGGCGATTATTTTTTTCGGCCTGTGGTTTACGAGATCATGGCCGCTTCCTCGACACGCTTCCCCTGCTTCGACAGCCGCTGTCGAAACCGATCATCCCCATGTTGATTTTTCAAACCCTCCGAGGAGGGGGCGTGCACCCTCCGTGGGGTGCGGATGCCATCGTACGTGACCAACGCACGACCGTGCCAGCCTATTCCCCGGGGCGTCAGGCCCGCTGCTTGCGGCGGATCGCCGAGATCGTCCGCTCCGTCTCGCGCCGGTCCTGCTTCTCGCGGAGCGTCTGCCGCTTGTCGTACTCCTTCTTGCCCTTCGCCAGCGCGATCTCGACCTTCGCCCGGCCGTCCTTGAAGTACAGGGCGAGCGGCACGATGGTGTGACCCGTCTCCTGGGACTTGGACTCCAGCTTGTCGATCTCCTCGCGGTGCAGCAGCAGCTTGCGCTTGCGCCGCGCGCTGTGGTTCGTCCAGGTGCCCTGGCTGTACTCGGGGACGTGCACGTTGTGCAGCCACGCCTCGTGGTCGGTGAGCTGGACGAAGCCGTCCACCAGCGACGCCCGGCCCTGGCGCAGGGACTTCACCTCGGTGCCGGTGAGGACCAGGCCCGCCTCGTAGGTGTCGATGATGAGGTAGTCGTGCCGCGCCTTCTTGTTCTGCGCGATCAGCTTGCGCCCTTTTTCCTTAGCCATAGTGCGCCCATTTTCGCACTACGGAGGGGGTCGGCGGGAACTCGATCACGACGGGCTGCCGAGGCCGCGCAGTACGCTCTCGGCGCGCTGGAGGGCCTCGTCGCCGGCCTCCAGGTCGGGCGTGATGCCCCGGCCGTCGACCGACCGGCCGGAGGGGGTGCGGTAGTGCCCGACGGTCAGCTCCGCGACGGAGCCGTCGGGCAGCCGGCTCGGCATCTGCACGGAGCCCTTGCCGAAGGTGCGGGAGCCCACGACCAGCGCGCGCCCGCGGTCCTGGACGGCGCCGGTGAGCAGCTCGGCCGCGCTCATCGTCCCCCCGTCGACGAGCGCGACCAGGGGCCTCGTCGTGTCGCCGCCCGGCTCGGCGTGCAGGACGCGCTGCTCGCCGTCGACGCCGTAGGTGGCGACGAGACCGCCGTCGAGGAAGGCGGAGGCGGCGGTGACGGCCTCGGAGACCAGGCCGCCGGGGTTGCCGCGCAGGTCGAGGACGACGCCGGCGCCGGGCGGGGCGTGCCGGACGGCCTCGCGGACCTGCTCGCCGGAGCCCTTGGTGAAGGTGTCGACCCGGATGACGGTGACGGAGCCGGCGGCCTCCCGCACGGTGACCGAGTCCGTGGACAGCTGGGCGCGGCGCAGGCTCTCGGTCCAGGTGCGCGGACCGCGTTCCAGCAGGAGGCGGACGGTGGTGCCGGCGGAGGCGTCGGTGGCGTCCCCGCGCAGCAGGGAGACGACCTCCGTGACCGGCCGGCCGTCGGTGCTGCGGCCGTCGACGCCGCGCAGCAGGTCTCCGGGGCGGATCCCGGCGGCGGCCGCGGGCGAGCCCGGGCGCACCTTCGTCACCGCCACACGACCGTCCTCCCTGCTGCGGGCCCACAGCCCGACGCCGGTGTACTGGCCGTCGAGGGCGTCCTCGAACTCCTCGTACTCGCCCCGGGAGTAGACGGCGTCCCAGCGGTCCCCGCTGCGGCTGACGGCGCGCCTGGCCGCCTCCACGGGCGACGTGCCGTCGGCCATCGCCTCCTCGGCCGCCCTGGCGATCTCGGCGTGCCGGCCGGCCCGGCCTGCCGGACGGGCCTCGTCCGGCGCGGACTTCGGGTCGGCCTGGGGCAGGGCGCCGGTGGCCGCACCGGCGACGAGCACGCTCGCGAACACCAGTGTCAGGGCGGCCCCGCGGCGGATGCGGCGGGGCTGACAGAACGGGTCACGACCTGACATGCCGGTGAGTCTAGGACAAGGCGAAGGGCCGTACGGCGGGTTGACCGCACGGCCCCTCTAAGGGATGCGTCACACCTTCAAGTACTTGCGCAGCGCGAAGAACGCGGCCAGCGCGGGCATCAGCAGGCTCGTGACGAGGATGAGCGGCAGGTACTTGAACACCGCGTCCCAGCCGATGAAGTTGATCAGGTTCAGCTTCTCCGACAGGGCGAGTCCGTGGTCGATGATGAAGTACCGGGCGACCACCAGGAACCCGCACGCGACCGTCCCGCCGATGAGCCCGGCGACCGCGGCCTCCATGATGAACGGCGCCTGGATGTAGAAGCCCGAGGCACCGACCAGGCGCATGATCCCGGTCTCGCGCCGCCGGCTGAACGCGGAGACGCGCACGGTGTTGACGATCAGCATCAGCGCCACGACCAGCATGAGCGCCATCACCGCCCGCGCGGCCCAGTTCATGCCGTTGAGCAGCTCGAAGAGGTTGTCGAGGATGCCCTTCTGGTCCTGCACCGACTGCACGCCGTCCCGCCCGTCGAAGGCGGTCGCGATGACCTGGTACTTCTGCGGGTCCTTCAGCTTGATGCGGTAGGACTCCTGCATCTGGTCCGGCGTGAGGGAGCTGGCCAGCGGGGAGTCGCCGAACTGCTCCTTGTAGTGCTTGTAGGCCTGGTCCTGCGACTCGTAGGTGACCGTCTGGACGACGTTCATCTTGTCGAGGTCGGCCTTGATCTGCTTCTTCTGGTCGTCGGTCACCGCGCCCTTGGCGCAGTTGGGGTCGGACTCGGCGTCGCTCTTGTTGCAGAGGAAGATCGAGACGTTGACCTTGTCGTACCAGTAGCCCTTCATGGTGCTCACCTGGTCGCTCATCAGCAGCGATCCACCGAAGAGCGCCAGGGACAGGGCGACGGAGACGATGACCGCGAAGGTCATCGTCAGGTTGCGGCGGAGACCGACTCCGATCTCCGACAGTACGAACTGGGCGCGCATGGCGTCTGGTTAAGCCTTTCCGTGCAGCCGGTCGGTCGTCAGTGCTGGTAGCCGTAGACGCCGCGTGCCTGGTCGCGGACGAGGCGGCCCTTCTCCAGCTCGATGACGCGCTTGCGCATCTGGTCCACGATGTTCTGGTCGTGCGTGGCCATCACCACGGTCGTGCCCGTGCGGTTGATGCGGTCGAGCAGCTTCATGATGCCGACGGAGGTCTGCGGGTCGAGGTTGCCGGTGGGCTCGTCGCAGATGAGCAGCTTGGGCCGGTTGACGAAGGCCCGCGCGATGGCGACGCGCTGCTGCTCACCGCCGGACAGCTCGCCGGGCATACGGTCCTCCTTGCCGCCGAGCCCGACCAGGTCGAGCACCTGCGGAACGGACTTGCGGATCTCGCCGCGCGACTTGCCGATGACCTCCTGTGCGAAGGCGACGTTCTCGCCGACCGTCTTGTTGGGCAGCAGGCGGAAGTCCTGGAAGACGGTCCCCAGCTGGCGCCTGATCTGCGGCACCTTCCAGTTGGAGACGCGGGCGAGGTCCCTGCCCAGGACGTGCACCTGTCCGTGGCTGCACCGCTCCTCGCGGAGGATCAGCCGCAGGAAGGTGGACTTTCCGGAGCCGGAGGACCCGACGAGGAACACGAACTCGCCCTTCTCGACTTCCAGGGAGACGTCCCTGAGGGCGGGGCGGGTCTGCTTGGGGTAGACCTTGGAGACATTGTCGAATCGGATCACGGATGCACCACGGGTCGCCGGGGGTAGATGAGCGTGACCATACGCGAACCGGGGAGCGGACCGCAGTCACCGCGGCGCTTGTGCGGGGCTTGTGCCTTTTTGTGCCCGGGAGAACGGAGCCCCGGCTGCGGCAGCGGCCGCGCGGCGCACGGCGGAACCTGGCAGAGTGGAGGGGGAACATTCCCGTCCCCACGAACGTTGGACACCATGGAACCGGCGCAAGGAGGGCGAGCGCATGACGTACGACCGGCTGGTGTGCGCGAACTGCGCGGCGCCCGTGAACGAGGGCCGGTGCCCGGTGTGCCGCGCGAACCGTGAGCGGATGCAGCAGGAGAACTTCCCCGGGAATCTCAGCCCGATGGCGCTGATCGCCCTGTTGACGGTGCTGATCGCGGCGGTGGCACTGCTGGCGCACCAGACGGTGTAGCCGGCGGCTCGCACACCTCGAAGGCATGGCCGAGGGCCCGGAGCGTGTCGCGTGTCGCTCCGGGCCCTCGGTGTCGCACTGCACGCACGGTCCGTGCGGACGCGGCTACCGTCAGGCGGCAGCGCCGCCGCGGCCGGTGACGAGACGCGGCAGCAGACGGAAGCCGACACCGCCGGCGATCATCGTGGCGGCGCCGATCACCAGGAAGGTGGTCTCGGCGGCACCCGTCTCGGCGAGCTCGTCGCCGTTGCCCTGGGCCTGCGGGGCCGGGGTGTTGTCCGAGCCGGTGTCGGTGAGCGCGGAGGAGCCCTCCTCCTGCGGGGAGGTGCCACCGTCGGGGTCGGCGTTGTTGCCGCCGCCGCCGTTGCCACCCCCGGTGCCGTTACCGCCACCGCCACCGTTGCCGTTGTCGCCGCCGTTCCCGTTGCCCGGGTCGCTCGGCTGGCCCGTCGGCTCCTCGGTGGGCTCGGTGGGCTCCTCCGTGGGCTCGGTCGGCTCCTCGGTGGGCTCGGTGGGCTCCTCCGTGGGCTCCTCGGTCGACGGCGGGTCGGTCGGGAGCTCGGTCGGCGGGTCGGTCGGTTCCTCCGTGGGAGGCTCCGTCGGCTCGCTGCCGGTGTTCACTCCGACACCGACGTTCACGCCCAGGTCGAGGGCGGATGCGGCACCTGCGGCGGTCAGCGAGGCACCGGCGGCGATCACGGCACCGGCCGCGATGCGCGCGACACGGATCCGCGTCTTCTTCGTCATGTGGTTGCTACCCCCAGTAGCTCATCGTCATTAGGCAGCGCTCGGGGCTGTGCTCGACGGGGGACGGCTGCGATGAAGAGCCCCCGGTTCACATGCGCCCCTGATACACGCATGCCGCGCTTCACCCTTCCCATTTTTCAAGAACACGTCAAGGCCGTTTGCGGGCGCCCTGTCCGACTACGGGGGCTATGCCGGGAGTCTGAGGGTGTGAGTGTGACGCAAGACCCAGACATGCGGGCACAGAAAAGGCAACTGCCGCCCGGTGAGCGACAGTTGCCTTGTCGACAAACTTACTTCTCCTGCTGCTTGCGCCAGCGAATTCCGGCTTCCAGGAATCCGTCGATCTCGCCGTTGAAGACGGACTCGGGATTGCCGACCTCGAAATCGGTGCGCAGGTCCTTGACCATCTGGTAGGGGTGCAGGACGTACGAACGCATCTGGTTGCCCCAGGAGTTGCCGCCGTCGCCCTTGAGGGCGTCCATCTTGGCCTGCTCCTCCTGGCGGCGCCGCTCCAGCAGCTTGGCCTGGAGGACGTTCATCGCGGTGGCCTTGTTCTGGATCTGCGAGCGCTCGTTCTGGCAGGAGACGACGATGCCGGTGGGCAGGTGGGTGAGGCGCACCGCGGAGTCGGTGGTGTTCACGCCCTGGCCGCCGGGACCGGAGGACCGGTAGACGTCGACCCGCAGCTCGGACTCGTCGATCTCGATGTGGTCGGTCTGCTCCACCACCGGCAGGACCTCCACGCCCGCGAAGGAGGTCTGGCGCCGACCCTGGTTGTCGAAGGGCGAGATGCGCACCAGCCGGTGCGTGCCCTGCTCGACGGAGAGCGTGCCGTACGCGTAGGGCGCCTGGACGGCGAAGGTGGTCGACTTGATGCCGGCCTCCTCCGCGTACGACGTCTCGTAGATCTCGGTCTTGTAGCCGCGCTGCTCGGCCCACCGCAGGTACATGCGCTGGAGCTTCTCGGCGAAGTCTGCGGCGTCGACGCCACCGGCCTCGGCGCGGATGTTCACCAGGGCCTCGCGGGAGTCGTACTCGCCGGAGAGGAGGGTGCGCACCTCCATCTCGTCCAGCGCCTTCCGCACGGCGGCCAGCTCGGACTCGGCCTCGGCGCGGGTGTCCGGGTCGTCCTCCTCCTCGGCCATCTCGAAGAGGACACCGAGGTCGTCGATACGACCACGCAGGGCCTCGGCCTTCCGCACCTCCGCCTGGAGGTGGGACAGCTTGCTGGTGATCTTCTGCGCCTCATCGGGGTTGTCCCACAGGGACGGCGCGGCCGCCTGCTCCTCGAGCACGGCGATGTCTGCCCTCATCCTGTCGAGGTCCAGAACGGCCTCGATCGACTCCATGGTCGAGGAGAGGGACTTGAGCTCTTCGGATACATCGACGACTGCCACGCCCTCCAGCGTAACGGCTCCGTCCGCCGACCTGCGCCGGGCGGCGGGGGCCGGAGGCCGGGCCGGGGGCCGCGGGGCCGGGCCCGGGTCCAGGGGGAGGGACTGCGGGGTGGGGCGCTGCGGCGGGCGTGGCAGGGGCGGGAAGCCCCGTCGGCGCGCGGGGCCCGGGCGGTGCGGCGGGCGCCGCCCGGCGGGCGTCTCACGAGGTCAGACCGACCGCGATGCCCGGCGCCACCTGCCCCGGAGCAGCGCCTCGGGCCACCACCACAGCCGC
>NZ_JBHYQH010000023.1:40073-102780 GCF_042746715.1 Streptomyces sp. NPDC058741
CCGGCGACGCGATCGCCGACGTCAGGGGCAGGCGCTCCCTCCGAGCGCCGCCCCGCGGCGGCGACCAGTGACCGCGTCGGGGCCGGGGACCGCGGCGGGACGGGGGACCTGGAACCGGTCACCTGGAACCGGTCACCTGGGACCGGAGGCCGGGATCCGGGGACCGTCAGAGCGACTGCGATGCCCAGCCCCACCTGCCCCGGAGCAGCGCCTCGGGCCACCACCCCAGCCGCCGGCGACGCGATCGCCGACGTCAGGGGCAGGCGCTCCCTCCGAGCGCCGCCCCGCGGCGGCGACCAGTGACCGCGTCGGGGCCGGGGACCGCGGCAGGACGGGGGACCTGGCACCGGTCACCTGGGACCGGAGGCCGGGATCCGGGGACCGGGGACCGTCAGGGTGACTGCGGTGCCGAGTTCCGGGAGTCCCGGGGTGGGGTGGCCGGGTCGTCGCCCGAGGTGGTCAGCCAGGCTCCGACGCCGACCGCCGCCGCCAGGGCGACCGCGCCCGCACCCAGGGCGAGCCTGCGGCGGCGGGTGGCGGCGCGGTTGCGGGCGGAGCCGGGGCGGGGGGCGCCGCTGGCGCGTGGGGCCCGGGCCGTGCCGTGGGCGCCGCCGGCCAGTTCGTCGGGGGCCGGGACGCGCATCGAGGTGTGGGTGTCCCGGTTGGAGTCGGCCGGTTTCGCGCCCGGCACCAGGGGGACCGCGCCCCGGCGCCGCACCCGCTCCCCCACCGGTGCCGGTCCGGCGGGCTGCTCCTCGCGGACGGTCTCGTCCGCGGACTCGGTGTCCGGCTCCTCCACCTCCAGCGGCGGCATGCCCGCCAGCATCGGCAGCAGCTCGCGCAGCCGCGCCCCGAGCTCGGAGGCGCGCAGCCGGGAGGCCGGGGCCTTGGCGAGGCACTGCACGAGCAGCTGCCACAGTTCGTCGGGGATGCCGGGCAGCGGGACGACCGTCTCCGTGACGTGCCGGCGCAGGACCGCGCCGGGGTGGCCGCCGCCGAACGGCGTGAAGCCCGCCAGCATCTCGTAGAGGACCGTGGCCAGCGCGTAGATGTCCACGGACGCGCGCGGGGGCAGGCCCTCGACGATCTCCGGGGCGAGGTAGTCCGGCGTACCGATGATCTTCGTGGCCCTGGTGCGGCGCGGGGTGTCGATGAGCTTGGCCACGCCGAAGTCGGTGAGCAGCGCGCGGTGGGAGCCGCCGGGGCCGAGCGGGCCCTGCATGTCCAGCAGGACGTTCTCCGGCTTGACGTCGCGGTGCACGACGCCCGCGGCGTGCGCGGCCGCCAGGCCGTCGGCGACGTCGGCGGCGATCGCGACGGCCGCCTCGGGGGCCAGCCGCCGGTCGCGCTCCAGCCGGGTGCGCAGGTCCGTGCCGCGGACGAGGTCCATGACGAGGGCCAGGTCGTTGCCGTCGACGACGAGGTCGCGCACCGAGACCACGTGCGGGTGCTCCAGGCCGAGCAGGGCCGTGCGCTCCTGGACGAAGCGTCCGACGAGTTCCTCGTCGGACGCGAGGTCCTCGCGCAGCAGCTTGACGGCGACGGGACCATCCGGTCCCTCGCCCAGCCACACCGTGCCGGCGCTGCCTCTGCCCAGGATCTGGTGGGCGGTGTACCGGCTGCCGATCTTCCGTGCCAAGGCTGCTCCTACCGACGCGTGTTGTCGCTAAAACTACGCGTCCGAGGAGCCAACCTTCACCGGGGAGGCGGAAATCACCCCCCGGGTGTCGACAAGTCACCAACCCCGCCGGGCGGTTCCGGTCAGTTCGTGCCGGAACCGCTCCCGCCGAGCTCCTCGAACCAGCCGGTCACGGTGCCGAACCAGTCGGTGAGCTGTTCCCAGTAGCCCTTGCCCGTGCCGATCCACTCCTGGAGCGGGCTCAGTTCCCAGATCAGCCATCCGGCCACGAAGAGGATGACGATCGTGAACAGGCAGCCCTTCAGGCAGCCGAGACCAGGGATCCGCATCGGGTTGGCGCTGCGCTGCCGCGGCTGCCGGGGCTCGCGCTGGGGCCGCTGCGGCTGGGCCGGCGGAGGCGCGGGCGGCGCGTAGCGCTGCGGCGGCTGGGGCTGCTGCGGCTGCGGGGTGTGATGCCGGGGCTGCTGCTGCGGGTAGCCGTAGCCGGGCGGGGGCGCCTGGCGGCGCGGGGGCTGCTGCTGCGGCCGGGCGACCTGGCGCTGGGGGCGGCGGCGCAGCGGGTCCTCGTTCGGGTCGAGGTACTGCACCTGCGTCTGCTCGTTGCGGTCGCGGGCCGCGCGCAGCTGGTTCTGCCAGGGGTGCGGGTCCTCGGGGCCGGCCTGCTGGTTGTGCTGCCCGGGGTGGCCCGGGTGGCCGGGCGAGCCCGGTGGCACCGGCGGCATGACGGCCGTCGGGTCGGCGGCGCCCCGGTGGGGCATGACGGCGGTGGGGTCGGCGGCGCCGGCCGGGCCGCCGGTGTGCGGCAGCACGCTCGTCGCGGCGTTCGGGTCGTACGCCCCCGCGCCCTGCGGCAGGACCTGGGTCGGGTCGGCCGCGCCGGGCGTGTCCGGGACGGGCGCGGGCGCCGGGTCGGGCACCAGGAGCGCGCCGACGCCCTCGGCGGCGGCGATCTGCGTGGAGTTGGCGTGCACGCCGATGCCGTCGGCGACGACGCGCAGGCCCCGGGCGAGGTTCACGGCGCTGGGCCGCTCGTCGGGGTTCTTGCGCAGGCAGCGCTCGATGACCGTCCACAGCGGGTCGGGGACCGTGGAGGGGCGGCGCGGCTCGGCGCTCAGATGCTGGTGCAGCACCTCGAGGGCGGAGCCGCCGGCGAACGGCGGACGGCCGGTGACCAGCTCGTACAGCAGGATGCCGGCGCCGTAGATGTCGACGGCGGAGGTCTGCGGGCGGCCCTCGGCGGACTCGGGTGCGACGTAGGCGGGCGTGCCGACGAACTCCTGGGTGCGGGTCAGCCCCGGGGAGTCGGCCAGTCGGGCGATGCCGAAGTCGGTCAGCAGCGGGTGCATCTGCCCGTCGTACTGCTGCAGCAGCACGTTCGCCGGCTTGAGGTCGCGGTGGACGACGCCGTCGGCGTGGCTGGCCGCGAGCGCGTCGGCGATCTGGGCGGTGAGCAGCGCCGCGGCGACCGGGGTGAAGGGGCCGTTCTCCCGGAGGTGGCGGTGCAGGTCGGGGCCCTCGACCAGGTCCATGACCAGCGCCAGCAGATCGCCCTCGACCACCAGGTCACGGACCCGGACGATGTTCGGGTGGGTGAGCCGGAGGAGGACGGAGCGTTCCCGCAGGAACCGCATCACGACGTCCGGGTCGCCGGCCAGCTCCTCCTTGAGGACCTTGATCGCGACGGTCTCACCGGGCTGTCCGGGCACGGCCGCCTCGGCGCCCGCGGTCTCGCGCTGGCGGGCTCGCCAGACGGTGCCCGTGGCGCCGCGTCCGAGCGGCTCCTCGAGCAGGTACTTGCTGCCTACCGGCCGCACGTCATGCGCTCCCTGGTGCTGTGCCTTGCCTGCTGGCCTGTCCGCCCCACTGTAGTGCCGGGCGTCCCGGGCGGCAGTGTCGTTCTTCTGTGGGTCCTACGTATCCGATCCGCCACCCGTTCGACAGAAAGACGCTCACCTCGGTCTCCTGGTTGCCGGAAGCGGACTTGACCGATCTCAACGGGACACCGGCGGGTCGTTTCTCAGGCACTTTTACGGGCAGAGCCGACCAATCAAGATCACTTGTTCCCGAGCGAGCAGCGCGCTGTCAGTGACAGGTGCGAGGATGCGTGCAGTACTGGCCGACGTGCCGGGGCGGGGCGGGGGGCTCCGCGCCCGGGCAGAAGGGACCGCTGACGGCGATGCAGATCCGGTTGACCGTCATAGACCCACAGGCCCCGTCGGCACCGGCGCGGGACCATGCCCCGCGCAGCGACGTGCTGGTCACGGCCCCCGCCGGTACGGCGCTCGCGGCGGTGGCCTCGGCGCTCGCCCAGGTGGTCTCCGGCGGCGACGGCTCGGGCACGCCGGTGCTGTACGCCGGGGAGCAGCGGCTCGACGCCCAGCGCTGCACGCTCGGCGAGCCCCCGCTGACCGACGGTGCCGTGCTGTCCGTCGGCGCGCCGGGCGAGCCGGAGCCGCACCCCGAGCTGGAGGACGCCCCGGCCCAGCTCCAGGTGGTCGCCGGGCCCGACGCGGGCGGTGTCCACCTCCTGCACGGCGGCGAGATCCGCATCGGCCGCTCCGCCGACGCCGACGTGTCCCTGGACGACCCGGACGTCTCCCGGCTGCACTGCGCGGTGACGGTGAGCGCGGACGGCCGCGTCGCGGTCGCCGACCTGGACTCCACGAACGGCACGACGCTGGACGGGGCCCGGGTGGGCTCCCGGCCGGTCCGTCTCGCGCCGGGGGCGCTGCTGCGCATCGGCGAGTCGGCGCTGCGGCTCGCTCCGGCCGGGGGACCGGGGGGTGGACGGATGGAGACGGCCCCGGACGGGGAGGGCCATGTGCGCGTGCCCGGCCCGGCCGACGACGCGGAGCAGGCACGCGTGCCCGGCCCGGCCGACGACGCGGAGCAGGCACGCGTACCCGGTCCGGCGCCGGCGGGCCCTTCCGGCCCCACGCGTCACGCGCACGGGTCGGCGGCCCGGGGCCTGCCGGACGCCGGGCCCGCGGAGCCTCCGGCGGTGCCCGGGCAGGGCGGGGCGCCGCGGTTCGAGAGCGGTGCGGTGGGCGGCGTCGCGGAGGGGCCGCGGGGTGACGGCTCGCCCGTCCTCCCGGCTCCGGGCGACTCGGCGGGCATAGGCTCCGGCCTCTCCCAGGGCCCGCCCCGCGCGGCGTCCGGCGAGCGCGCGGCCGAGGGCGTGGTGCGGGCTCCCCGGCAGCGGGGTGCGGCCCCGGCGGGGCCCGGCGACGGGGACTCCCGTGCGGGGCGGTCAGGGGCCTTGGGCCAGGGCGGGGCGCCCGGCGACGGCCGGGCGCCGGGCACGCGGGCCACGGTGGGCTCGACCGGCCGCGGGGCGGCGGCTCCCGCCGCCCCCCGTGCCGCCGCACACGGCTCGACCGGCCCCGGACCCTCCGCCTCCTCCGTCCCGGAGCCCGGCTCCGGTCCCTTCCCTTCCTCCGCCCCGGCCCCCCGTTCCGCCGATCCCGTTCCCTCCCGGGACGGCCGCACCGGTGACGACGACCGCGACGGCCGGGCCCCCGCAGCCGTGTCCCCCGGCGAACCGGCCGGCCACGGCCGCAAGGGCACCCCCCTCCGCGGCACGGACGTACCGCCCGGGGCACGCAAGCGGGGCGGCCTCGGTGCCTGGGCCCGGCGGCTGGCGGGAGGGCGCGGGGAGCCGGCGGCCACCGGGGCCGGGACGTACGAAGGCGAGCCGGCCGGTACGGCGGTCGAGCCGCCGGTCCCGGGCCCGGCGGCGCCGGAGACCTGGCCGGACCCGGCCGCGCTGCTGCTGACGGCGCTGGGGCCGGGCCCCCGGCTGTGGGAGCGCGGTCCGGGCCACCCGGAGGCGCTGGCCGTGCGGCTGGGTACGGCGGACCGTGCGGCGCCGGACGGCTCGGGGCTGCTGCCCGCCGTACCGGTGACGGCCGGGCTGCGCGAGGTCGGCGCGCTCGGGCTGGCCGGGCCGCGGGCGCGGCTGTCCGGGCTGGCGCGTGCCGTGCTGGCACAGCTCGCCGCACTGCACTCCCCCGACTCGCTGGAGATCGTCCTGATCGCCGCCGACCGCTCCCGGTCGCTGGAGGAGCGCACGGCCGAGTGGTCCTGGCTGGGCTGGCTGCCCCACGTCCGCCCCGGTCACGGGCAGGACTGCCGTCTGCTGCTCGCCCACGACCGCGAACAGGCCGCCGCCCGTACGGACGAGCTGCTGCGGCGCCTGGACGACCACCTCGCGGACGCCGCCGCGGCCGGCTCGCCCTCCGGCAGCGGACTCCCCGGCGCCCACCGGGGCCCCGGCCGCCCGGCCGGCACTCCCGCAGGCGGCGGCCCCCCGGCCGGCACCTCCGACCGCGCCGACCCGCAGGCCACCGCCCCGCGCGCCGGCAACGGCCCCCGGCGGCCCTCGTGGGCCCGTGACGACGTCCCCGACGTCCCGGCCGTCCACTCCGGCCCCTCCACGGTCGTGGTCGTCGACGGCGACCCCGGCGGCGCCGACCTGCGCACGTCCGTGGCCCGGCTGGCGCTGGAAGGCCCCCGGGCCGGGATCCATGTCCTCTGCCTGGCCGAGACCGCCGCCGCCTCCCCCGCCTCGCCCGTGACGGAGACCTACGAGGCCGCCTGCTCGGCGACGCCGACGTTCCGGCACTGCGGTGCGGTCGCGCTGCTGAGCGGGGACGTGGCGACGGCCCTGCGGCTGGTGCGCGTGGCCCGGGTCGGCGGGGACGGTTCACCGGCCGGACCCGTCGGGCACGGCACGGTCGCCACCGTAGACGCCGTCTCCCCCGCCTGGGCCGAGCGGTTCGCCCGGGCGCTGGCGCCGCTGCGGACGGAGGGCACGGCGGGCGACCGGCAGCCGCGTGTCTCCGCCCCGCTGCCCCAGTCCGCCCGGCTGCTGGACGAGCTGGGCCTGGCCCGCGCCACCCCGGCCTCGCTCATGGCGCGCTGGGCGGACGCCGCTGACGACGAGGCCCTGGGCGGGCGCGTGCGCGCGGTGCTGGGCGCCGGGCCGCGGGGCCCGGTCACCGCGGACCTCGCTGCCCAGGGCCCGCACCTGCTGATCGAGGGCCCGCCGGGCAGCGGCCGTACGGAGTTGCTGCGGGCGGTCGTCGCCTCCCTGGGCGCCGCGGAGCGGCCGGACCGCCTGGGCATCGTGCTCGTCGACGGCCGCGGCGGGCCGGGCGAGGGCCTGCGGATCTGTACGGACGTACCGCATGTCGGCACGTATCTCACGGCGCACGACCCGGTCCTGATGCGGGAGTTCGCGCAGTCGCTCAGCGCCGAGCTGAAGCGGCGCGCCGAGCTGCTGGGGCGGTCGGACTTCGCCGAGTGGCACACGGGACGCGCGCTGTCGGGCCGTATGGTCGCCCAGCGCACGGCGTCGGCCCGGGGCGCACACCCGGCCGAGGCCGGTGCGGGCGACCTCGACAGCGCGCCCAGTTCCACCCTGCGCCTGCGGCCCGGTGCGGCCAAGCGGCAGGCGGAGGCCGCCGCGCCCCCGCTGCCCCGGCTCGTCGTGGTCGTCGACGATCTGGACGCCCTGGTCTCCCCCGCCCTCGGCTCGACCGGGCGGCCGGCCGCCGGGTCGGTGATGCGCGCGCTGGAGGCCGTGGCCCGGGAGGGCGAGCGGCTCGGCGTGCACCTGGTGGCGGCCACCGGCCCGTGCCCCCGTACGGCGGAGACGGAACCGGCCCGCCGCGCCACGCTGCGCGTGACACTCGACGCCCCGGCCTCCGGCCACGGCGGCGCCTCCCCGTTCGAGCGCGGCCGCGAACCGGGCGGCGAGCCGGCACCCGGCCGGGGCAGACTGACCGCGGCGGACGGGCGGAGCGTCCCGTTCCAGGGCGGACGGGTGACCGGGCGGATCCCCCGGACGGCGACCCAGCGGCCCACGGTCGTCCCCCTGGAATGGCACCGCATGGGTGACCCTCCGGCCCGGCGTCCGGTGCGGGAGCTCGGAAACGGCCCGACCGACCTGGCACTGTTGGCCAGCGCGCTGGAGAGGGCGGCGAGGGAGGTCGCGGCGGCACGGGTGCCGTCGCTGCTGTGACGGAGCCTCAGGTCCCGTCTTGGCGTGGGATCCTGACTGTCGGTCACGGAGGAGTCGCATCCCCCGCTTGACAGCCGACGCCATCTTGCCGCCCCCGCACACCCGGGCGTAGACCAGATCGCACGGGAGCGCGCTCGACGTTCGACGAGGTCGAAGAACGGGGCAGTCATGCGCATGACGAGCAGCACCATCCGGACACGCTGGTCGCCCGAGCGGGACACGGCGACCCGCGGCAGCCGCAGAGTCACCAGGATCGCGGCAGCCGTCGCCGCGGGAGCGCTCGCGCTCTCGCTGACCGCCTGCGGAGGCGACGACAAGGACAGCGGTGGAAGCCCGGGCACCGACGAGGGCGCCACCGGCGACGTGACCCTTCCGAAGCTGGACGGGGTGAGTCTGGAGATCGCCGCGGTGTGGACCGGCGAGGAACAGGCCAACTTCAAGAAGGTCCTCGCGGAGTTCGAGGACCGCACCGGCGCCGAGGTCACCTTCGTGCCGGCCCAGGACCCGATCATCAACTTCATCGGTTCGAAGGTGGCCGGCGGGCAGCCGCCGGACATCGCGATGCTGCCGCAGCCCGGCGCCGTCAAACAGGCCGTCGACAAGGGCTGGGCCAGGCCCCTGGGCTCCGAGGCCCTGAAGGAGCTGGGCGAGAACTACTCGCAGGGCTGGCAGGACATCGGCAAGGTGAACGGCGAGCAGTACGGCGTCTACTACAAGGCGGCCAACAAGTCCCTGATCTGGTACAACCACCAGGTCTTCGAGAACGCGGGGGCGGGCGAGCCGGAGACCTGGCCCGACCTGCTCAAGACCGCGCAGACGGTCTACGACTCCGGCGTCACGCCGTTCTCCGTGGGCGCCGCCGAGGGCTGGACGCTGACCGACTGGTTCGAGAACGTCTACCTCTCGCAGGCCGGCCCGGAGAAGTACGACCAGCTGGCCCGGCACGAGATCAAGTGGACGGACCCGTCCGTGAAGGACGCGCTGACCACCCTCGCGCAGATCTGGGGCAAGTCGGACTACATCGCCGGCGGGGCGCTGCAGACCGACTTCCCGGCCTCCGTGACGCAGGTCTTCACCGGTGGGGACCAGCCCAAGGCGGCCATGGTCGCCGCGGGTGACTTCGCGCAGGTCAACATCCCCGAGAGCATGAAGATCGGCACGGACGCGAAGGTGTTCCCGTTCCCCGCGGTCGGGGACAGCGGGCCGGTGGTCTCGGGCGGCGACGCGGCCGTGATCCTTCAGGACTCGAAGGGGTCGCAGGCGCTGGCCACCTGGCTGGCCTCGCCGGACGCGGCGGAGATCCAGGCGAAGCTCGGCGGCTACCTGTCGCCCAACAAGAACGTGCCGAACTCCGCCTACCCGAACGCGGTGCAGCAGAAGATCGCCAAGGCGCTCATCGACGCCGGTGACGACTTCCGCTTCGACATGTCCGACCAGGCCCCGCAGGCCTTCGGCGGCACCCCCGGCAAGGGTGAGTGGAAGATCCTCCAGGACTTCCTGAAGAACCCGAAGGACATCGCCGGGACGCAAGCGAAGCTGGAGGCCGAGGCGGCCGCGGCGTACGGGGACTGACGGGATGACGTCGGCCACGGCGGCAGGGGGCGCCCAGCCCCCTGCCGCTCCGAAGTCGCGCAAGAGTGTGACCGGCACCCGCAGGACCGTGGCGGCGCTGTTCCTGCTGCCCGCGCTCGTCCTGCTCGGCGCGCTCGTGGTGTACCCGATCGGGTACTCGGTGGTCCGCAGCTTCTACGACCAGTCCGGCGACGGCTTCGCCGGCATCGACAACTACCAGGCGCTCTTCACCGACGAGGGCATCCGCACCGCGCTGAGGAACAACGTCTTTTGGGTGGTGTTCGCGCCGACGATCGCGACGGCACTCGGCCTGGTCTTCGCGGTGCTGACCGAACGGGTGCGCTGGGGAACGGCGTTCAAGCTGGTCGTCTTCATGCCGATGGCGATCTCCATGCTGGCGGCGGGGATCATCTTCCGCCTGGTGTACGACCAGGACCCGGACAAGGGCGTGGCGAACGCGGTGTGGGTGGGCGTGCACGACACCTTCGCCCAGTCGTCGGCGTTCCCGAAGGCCCACCCGGGCCGTCGGTCGCCGCTGGAACAGGCCGGGGGCGGCGCGTTCATCACCGAGTCGCCGGTCAGGACCGGCCGGCCCGTCTCCCTGCCCCTGGTGGGCGTCGCGCCCGATCTGATGCCCGACCACGCAGAACCGGCCGCTCCGGCCGAACCCGCGCCCGACGTGGTCACGGGCACGACCTGGCAGGACTTCACCCGCGGCCGGGGCGTCGGCAAGCTCAACGGGATCGACCCCGCCGAACTCGGCTACGCGGGCATGAGGATCGAGGCCGTGAAGGACGGCAGGGTCGTGGCCTCCACCACGGCCGGCGACGACGGCGCCTTCACGCTGCCCGCCGCAGCCGACGGCGCCCGACTCCGGCTGCCCGCGAGCAACTTCGAGGAGCCCTACAACGGCCTGGACTGGCTCGGCCCGTCCCTGGTGACCCCGTCCATCATCGGCGCGTACATCTGGATGTGGGCGGGCTTCGCGATGGTGCTGATCGCGGCCGGGCTCGCGGGCGTGCCCCGGGAACTGCTGGAGGCGGCCAGGGTAGACGGCGCGAGCGAGTGGCAGCTGTTCAGACGGGTCACGGTGCCGCTGCTGGCTCCGGTGCTCGCGGTCGTCACCGTCACCCTGATGATCAACGTGCTGAAGATCTTCGACCTGGTCTTCATCATCGCCCCCGGCTCCGCCCAGGACGACGCGAACGTGCTCGCCCTGGAGCTGTACCGCAAGGGCTTCTCCGAGGACCAGCCGGGCATCGCCAGCGCCATCTCGGTGTTCCTGCTGCTGCTCGTCATCCCGGTGATGTGGTTCAACGTACGGCGGCTGCGGCGGGAGGTGCGGCGATGACCACGGACGCGGGCCGGCTGCCCGGCGAGGCGGCGCCCCGGCCCTCCGCTGCGGTGAAGGCGAAGCACGCGCTGGGCTCGCGGCTGGTCGAGGGGGTCGGCGGCGGGCTGGTGCGGGTGTTCCTCGTCGTGGTCGGCGTGTTCTGGCTGGTCCCGACGATCGGCCTGCTGCTGGCCGGTCTCCGTTCGCCGGAGGACATCGCGGCCGGCGGCTGGTGGAACGTGTTCACCGAGCCGTCGCAGATCACCTTCGACAGCTACGCGAAACTGCTGGAGAACGAGGACATCACCGGCAGCCTGCTGAACACCGTGTGGATCACGGTCCCGGCGACCCTGCTGGTCGTGATCATCGGGTCGCTGGCGGGCTACGCCTTCGCCTGGATGGAGTTCCCGGGGCGCGACTGGTGGTTCCTGGGCGTGGTCGGCCTGCTGGTCGTGCCCGTGCAGGTCGCGCTGATCCCGATCGCCGAACTCTTCGGCGCCATCGGCATCTTCGGCTCGGTCCTCGGCGTGGTGCTGTTCCACGTGGGCTTCGGCCTGCCGTTCGCCGTGTTCCTGCTGCGCAACTTCTTCGCGGAGATCCCGCGGGAGCTGCTGGAGGCGGCGCGGCTGGACGGGGCGGGCGAACTGCGCCTGTTCTTCCGCGTCGTGATGCCGCTGGGCGCTCCGGCGATCGCCTCGCTCGGCATCTTCCAGTTCCTGTGGGTGTGGAACGACATGCTGGTCGCGCTGCTCTTCTCGGACTCCGGGAGCCAGCCGATCACGGTCGCGCTCCAGACGCAGGTACGGCAGTTCGGCAACAACATCGACGTGCTGGCACCCGGCGCGTTCATCTCGATGGTGGTCCCGCTGGCCGTCTTCTTCGCGTTCCAGCGGCAGTTCGTGTCCGGCGTGATGGCCGGTGCCGTCAAGTAGGAATCAACGCAGGTTAGTTGAAGGGGCGGGCCGAATGCGATCCGCCCCTTCGACATTCATCCGGATGCCGTAGCCACCGTAACCAAGTGGCCTCACGGGCCGTTCCCGGGCCGAACGCCCGCGCCGACCGATGGATGGCCTCTTGCCCAGGTTCAGTGTCATTGTCCCCGCGTACCAGGTTCAGGCGTACCTGCACGAGTGCCTCGAATCGGTGCTCTCCCAGTCCTGTCCCGATCTGGAACTGATCGTCGTCGACGACGCCTCGCCGGACGCGTGCGGGGCGATCATCGACGAGTTCGCCGCCAGCGACGCGCGCGTACGCGCGGTGCACCTGGCGGAGAACGTCGGGCTGGGCCGCGCCAGGAACGCCGGAGTGGCCCACGCGAGCGGCGACTACCTGCTGTTCCTCGACAGCGACGACACCCTCACCCCGGACGCCCTGCGCTCGATCGCGGACCGGCTGAAGGAGGCGGGCGATCCTGACGTCCTGGTCTTCGACTACGCGCGCACCTACTGGACGGGCGAGGCGGTCCGCAACCAGGGGGCCCCGCAGCTCACCGAGGAGGGCCCGGCCCCCTTCACACTGGAGGACCGGCCGGGCCTGCTGCGGCTGCTGATGGTCGCCTGGAACAAGGCCTACCGGCGGGAGTTCGTCGAGGCCCGGGGATTCGCCTTCCCGCCGGGCTGGTACGAGGACACGCCGTGGACGTACCCGGTGCTGATGACCGCGGAGTCGATCGCCACCCTCGACCGGGTCTGCGTGCACTACCGGCAGCGGCGGCAGGGCAGCATCCTGCGCACCACCAGCGAACGGCACTTCGACGTCTTCGACCAGTACGACCGGGTCTTCGCGTTCCTTCAGGAGCACCCCGGGCTGGCGCGGTGGCGGCCGGTGCTGTTCCGCCGCATGGTGCACCACCTGGCGATCGTGTACTCCCGGCGGGACCGGCTGCCCCGGGGCTCGCACGCCGCGTTCCTGCGCCGGGCACGCGCCCACTACCGCCGCTACCGCACCCCGGGCGCCCCCGTCCCCCTGCGCGCGCGGGTGCACCACACCCTGATCCGCTTCGGCCTGCACCGCACCTACCGCGCGCTGCGGCTGGCCTCGGTCCTGCAACGCGGCCTCGCCGGGCTCACCCTGCGGTGCGGCCGAGCCCTGCGCACCGCCGTCCTGCGGGTCCACTACCGCCTCCAGCGCTGCCTTCCGCTGCGCGCCGACCGGGCCGTGTTCACCGCGTACGACGGCCTCGGGCACAGCTGCAACCCAGGCGCGCTGGAGAGCGCGTTCCGCGAGCTGGCGCCGCACATCCGCACGGCCTGGATCGCCCGTCCCGAGCACCACCACACCGTCCCGCCCGGCCCGCGCCGCATCGTCCCCGGCACGGCCGCGTACTGGACGGCGCTGGCCCGCTCCCGCTACCTGGTCAGCAACACCGACTTCGACCCCCGCCTGGCCAAGCGCCGGGGCCAGATCCTGCTGCAGACCGGGCAGGGCACCCCGCTGGGGCACATCGGCCTGGACCTCCAGGAACGCCCGGCCGCCGCCCGGGGCCGGGACTTCGCCCAGCTGCTCAGGGGCGTCGACCAGTGGGACTACGTGCTGTCGGCCAACCGCCACACCACGCTGACCCAGGAGCGCGTCCACCCCGGCCGGTACACCACGCTGGAGTACGGCTACCCGCGCAACGACCGGTTCCGCACCGCGACCCCCGCGGACGTGACCCGGCTGCGCGCCTCGCTCGGCATCCCCGAGGGCACGGTGGCGATCCTCTACGCGCCGACCCACCGCGACTACCGCCGCTCCCAGCGGCACACCCTCGACCTGCGGCGGATCGTGCACCGCCTGGGCCCGCGCTTCATGGTCCTGGCCCGCGCCCACCCCGCCTACGGCGCCCCGCTGGCCACCACCGACGGCCGGGTCGTCGACGTCAGCGGCCACCCGAGCCTGGAGTCGCTCTGCCTGGCCTCGGACGCCCTGGTCACGGACTACTCGTCGCTGATGTTCGACTACGCCAACCTGGACCGGCCCATCGTCGTCCACGCCGACGACTGGGAGGCCTACGAGGCGGCCCGCGGCACCTACTTCGACCTGCGCGCCTTCCCCCCGGGCGCCGTCGCGCGCGGCGAGGACGAACTGGTCGACGTCTTCGCCACCGGCCACTGGCGCGGCTCCCGCTCGGCCCGGCTGCGGGCGGCGTTCCGCGAGCGGTTCTGCGCCTACGACGACGGCCGGGCGGCCGAGCGGGTGGTCCGCCGGGTCGTGCTCGGCGAGACGGACCTGCCGCCGGTCGTGCCGCTGGGCGAACGCCGTCCGGTGCCGTCGGCGGCGGCCTCGTCGGCGCGCGAGCCGCTCACGTCCGTACCGGTGCCGGCCGCATCACACGCCGTCACCGACCGCTTCTGACCACGGTCGCCACCCCGGGCCACCCAACAACTTTCGGAGACCCCATGCCCTCCAGCCCGTCGCGGCCGACGCCCAGCCGGCCGGCCCCCTGCCGCCCGTCGGGGCGGCCGGGACGCCGGGACGCCGTCTGACGCTCCGCCCACCGCAGACCCGGCCCCGCACCACCAGGCCCCGAGAGTTCTCGACAGAAAGAGCAGAATGCCCCGCTTCAGCATCGTCGTCCCGTCCCATGGGGTCGCGGGCCGGCTGTCCCAGGCGCTGGACTCCGTCCTCGCCCAGTCGTTCGGCGACTTCGAGCTGATCCCCGTGTGCGACGCCCCCGACGTACCGGCCGCGGACGTCGCCGCCGAGTACGCCGGGCGGGACTCCCGGGTGGCGCCGGTGCACTCACCGCCGTCGGCCGGGCTGGCCGGGGCGCGCAACACCGGGCTGCGGGCGGCGGTCGGCGGCCATGTGCTGTTCCTCGACGGCGACGACGTCCTGGTCCCCGGGGCGCTGGCGGCGCTGGACGCCCGGCTGGACGCGGTGGGCGACGTGGACGTCCTGTACACCGAGCACGAGCGCACCCCCTGGTGGGCGGGCGCGCCCACCAACCCGGCCGCCGCCCTGCTGGCCGGGGCACCGGACGGGGCCTTCTCCCCCGACCGGGCCCCGCGGCTCACGGGCGTGGCGCTCCCGGCGTGGAGCGCGGTCTACCGCCGGGCGTTCCTCGTGGAGCAGGACATCACGTTCCCCGGGAACCACTTCACCGACGTCGGGTTCGGCGGGCTGGCCGCACTGCGGGCGGAGCGGGTGGCGGTCCTGCGCGCGGTCGTCGTCCGGCACCTGCTGCGCCGGCAGGGCAACCGGCTCAACCTCCCGGGCGGCCACCACACCGAGTTGCTCGACCAGATCGAGCTGGTGCTGACCCGGGCCGCGCGGGAGGGGGTGCCGGCCGCGCGGCTGGAGCCGCTGTTCGAGCAGCTCTTCGCCGCCGTGCTGAAGACGGCCGCGCATCCCCGGCGGCTGCCGTCCGGGCGCCGTGCCTTCTTCCGCCGGGCGAGCGCGCTGTACCGGCGGCACCGCCCGGCCGGCCACCGGCCGCCCGGCGGCAGCCTCGGCGTCCAGCACCGGCTGCTGGCGTCCGGTTCGTACGCGGCGTTCCGCGCCCTGCGCGCCGCGAACCGGCGGACCGCGCGGGCCTCCGCGCTGCTGCCCCGCCCCCGGGGCCTGCGCACCCGGCTGCGGTACGCGGCGGCGCTGCGGCTCCCGCTCGACGAGAACCTCGTCGTGTACTGCGCCTACTGGGGCCGCGGCTACGCCTGCAACCCGGCCGCGATCCACGCCAAGGCCCGCGAACTCGCCCCGCATCTGCGCGCGGTGTTCCTGGTGGAGCCGGACGCGGTGGGCAGCATGCCGAAGGACGTGGAGTACGCGGTGATCGGCAGCCGGGCGTACTGGGAGGTGCTGGCCCGCGCCAAGTACCTGGTGAACAACGCCAACTTCGCGGACGCCGTCGTCAAGCGCCCCGGCAGCGTGCACCTGCAGACGCAGCACGGCACGCCCCTGAAGAAGATGGGCGCCGACCAGGCGGAACACCCCGTGGTGGCCGCGGCGACGGGGAGCATGGCGAAGCTGCTGGCCCGCGTCGACCGCTGGGACTACAACCTCACCTCCAACCGGCACTCCACGCAGATGTGGGAGCGGGCGTTCCCCAGCGCCCACGAGACCCTGGAGTACGGCTATCCGCGCAACGACGTGTACTGCACCGCGTCCGCCGCGGACGTCGCCCGCGTCCGCAGGGAACTGGGCGTCCCCGACGGCAGGAAGGCCCTGCTGTACGCCCCCACCCACCGCGACCACGCCACCGGCTTCGAGACGGGCCTGGACCTGGCGGAGTTCTGCGAGGCGATCGGCGACGAGTACGTGCTCCTGCTGCGCGCCCACTACTTCTACGACCGGGGGCCGGGCCGCGGCGCAGGCGGGGGCCGGATCATCGACGTCACCGGGCACCGCTCGTCGGAGGACGTGTGCCTGGCGGCCGACGCGCTGATCACCGACTACTCGTCGATCATGTTCGACTACGCCAACCTGGACCGCCCGATCGTCGTGTACGCCGACGACTGGGACGTGTACCGCGAGACCCGGGGCGTCTACTTCGACCTGATGGAGTGCCCGCCGGGCCGGGTCGCCCGTACGCCCGGGGAGCTGGCGGCCGTGTTCCGCGACGGCGGCTGGGCCGACAGGTCCGCCGCCGCGCTGCGTGCCGCGTTCCGGGAGCGCTTCTGCCAGTTCGACGACGGGCGCGCCGCCGAGCGCGTGGTGCGCCGGGTGCTGCTGGGCGAGCCGCCCGAGTCGATCCCGCCCGTGACCCCGCTCGCGGAGCGGGTCCCGGCCCCCGCGGCCGCCACCCTCCTGAGGAGCTGACCGAAGACGTGCCCCGCTTCAGCATCATCGTCCCCGTCTACAACGTGCAGGGCTTCCTGCACGAGTGTCTCGACTCGGTGCTCGGCCAGTCCTTCGGCGACTTCGAGGTGATCGCCGTGGACGACCGCTCGCCCGACGGCAGCGGCGCGATCCTCGACGAGTACGCCGCCCGCGACGCCCGGGTGCGGGTGCTGCACCTGCCGGAGAACGTCGGCCTGGGCCGGGCCCGCAACGCCGGCCTGGAGCACGCGGCCGGCGACTACGTCCTGTTCCTGGACAGCGACGACCACTACACCCCGGGCCTGCTGGCGGCGGTCGCCGCGCGGCTGGAGACGACCGGCGACCCGGACATCCTGGTGTTCGACCACGTGCGCACCCACTGGTGGGGCCGGGGCGGGCGCAGCGAGGCGGCGGACCTGCTGGCCGCGGCGGGCCCGGACACCTTCTCCGTCCGGGAGCGCCCGCAGTACCTGAACCTGTTCCTGGTGGCCTGGAACAAGGCCTACCGGCGGTCCTTCCTCCAGGCCCACGACCTGGGTTACGCGCCGGGGCTGTACGAGGACGCGCCGGTCACCTACCGGTCGATGGTGCTGGCCGACCGGATCGCCTGCCTGGACCGGATCGGCGTGGAGTACCGGCAGCGGCGGCAGGGCGCCATCACCAGGACGCCGGGGCGCCGGCACTTCGAGATCTTCCGGCAGTACGAAGGGCTGTTCGCGTTCCTGGAGGAGCGCCCCGACCTGGACTGGGCGCGTCCACTGCTGCTGGAGCGGGCGCTGGACCACATGCTGTTCGTGCTGGCCCGCGAGGACCGGGTGCGGCCGGCCGACCGGGGCGACTTCTACCGCGAGATCCGCGCCTTCCACCGGCGGCACCTGCCCGAGGCCGGCTTCGCGGCGCCGGACGGCTGGCGCGGGGTGGAGATGCGGCTGCTGGCGTCGGCGCCCTACGCCTCGTACGCGGCGGTGCGCGGGCTGCGCGACCTGCGGGCGTCCGCCCTGGCCGGGCAGCGTAAGGTGGCGCGCAAGGCCTCGGACACCGCCCTGCGCACCTGGTACCGGGGCCATGCGAAGCGCCCCCTCGATCCGCACCTCGCCGTGTACTCGGCGACCCACCACCGGGGCGTGAGCGGGGATCCGGCCGCGATCTACGAGAAGGCGCGCGAGATCGCCCCCCACATCCGGGGCGTGTGGGTGGTGCGGGAGGACGCGGTGGACGCGCTGCCGCCCGGGGTCGCGCACGTGACGCCGGGCTCGCGGCGCTACCACGAGGTCATGGCGCGGGCCACGTACTGGGTGAACAACGTCAACTGGCCGGGCACCCTGGCCAAGCGGCCCGGCAGCGTCCACGTCCACACCCATCAGGGCACCCCGCTGAAGTACATGGGCGCGGACCTGCTGACCAAGCCGGGCGCCCGATACGGCTTCGACGTGCCGCAGATGCTGCGCCGGGCCGACCGCTGGGACTACAGCCTGGCCGCCGGGCGGCACGCGGAGCGGGTCTGGGAGCGGGCGTACCCGTGCCACTTCACCTCGCTGCGCACCGGCAGCCCGCGCAACGACGTCCTGGTGGGCGCCGGTCCCGAGCAGGGCCGCGAGGCGCGCGAGCGGCTGGGCGTCCCCGCCGGCGACACGGTCGTGCTGTACGCGCCGACCCGCCGCGACTACCGGCGCGGGGGCCACGTCGACCGGATCGACCTGGCCCGGTTCGCCGCCGACCTCGGCCCCGGGCACACCTTGCTCGTCCGGCTGCACCCCTCGCTCGCCGGAGGTGTGGCGCGCGGCCTGGGGCTGTCCGACCTGCACCGGCGGGGTGTGGTCGTGGACGTCACGGACGCGCCGCACGTCGAGGAGGTGATGCTCGCCTCCGACGTGCTGGTCACCGACTACTCAGCCCTGATGTTCGACTACGTGCTGCTGGACCGGCCGGTCGTGGTGCACGCCGACGACTGGGGCGCGTTCGCCGCCAGCCGGGGCGCCTACGTCGACATCACCGCCGATGCGCCCGGGCACGTGTCGCGCTCCTATCGGGAGCTGGCCTGGCTGTTCGCGTCCGGCACCTGGCGGGACGCGGAGGCGGCCCGGCTGCGGAGGGGCTTCCGGGAGCGGTACTGCGAGTTCGAGGACGGGGGGGCCGCCGAGCGGGTCGTGCGCCTGCTGATGCTGGGCGAGCGGAGCGGAGCGCTGCTGCCCGCGCCCCGCCGGGCCGACGGCGCCGACGCCCGGACCCGGGCGCTGGCCGCGCGATGAGGACTCCCGCCGGCCCCGAGGCCGCCCCCTCCCTGCCCGGTCAGCGGGCCCCCTCGGCCCGTCCCCCGGCCCCCGCCGAACGGCTGCGTCCGGCGCACTGGTGGCACGCGGCCCTGGTCGCCGTGCCCACCGCGGCCCTGTTCGTGCTGGGCTACCGGCGCCGCTGGATCTGCGACGACGGGCTCATCTACCTGCGTCCGGTCCGGCAGATCCTGGCGGGCAACGGACCCGTGTTCAACGTCGGGGAGCGGGCCGAGAGCTCGACCGGCACCCTGTGGCAGTGGCTGCTGGCGCTGGCCACCTGGGTGACCGGCGAGGACCCGGCGTTCCTGGCGGTGGGGCTCGGGCTGGTGCTGAGCACCGCCGGGTTCGGGCTCGCCCTGACCGCCACCTGCCGGCTGCACCGGAGCGCGGGGCTGCTGCTGCCCGCGGGCGTGTGCGTGCTGCCGGCCGTGCCGCCCTTCTGGTCGTACATGACCTCCGGTCTGGAGAGCGGTCTCGGCGCGTTCTGGACCGGCCTGTCGTGGTGGCTGCTGACGCGTACCCGGCACGGTCAGGACGCACGGGTGACGTACGCGGCGGCCTTCGTGTTCGGGCTGGGGCCGCTGGTCCGGCCCGATCTGGCGGTGGTCACGGTCTGCTTCCTGGCGGCGCAGTGGTGGGTGCTGCGGCCGCCCGGGCGGGCCGCCGCGGCGATGCTGGCCTCCGCGGGGACGGTGCCCCTCGCCTACGAGGTCTTCCGCGCCGGGTACTACGGGATCCTGGTGCCGCTGCCCGCGATCGCCAAGGAGGCGAGCGCCAGCGACTGGAGCCGGGGCGCCGGGTACGTGCAGGAGACGCTCGGGCCCTACTGGCTGTGGCCCGTCGTCCCGGTGCTGGGCGCGCTGGCCGTGCTGCTGGTGCGGCGCACGAGCGGGCAGCGCGGGGACCGCGTCCCGGGCCGCGCGTCCCTCGCGGTGCTGCTGGCGCCCTTCGCCGCGGGCCTGCTGCTCGCCGGGTACGTGGTCCGTGTCGGCGGCGACTACATGCACGCGCGCATGATCCTGCCCGCGCTCCTGCTGCTGCTCCTGCCGGTGCTGGTGGTCCCCGCGAACCGGGTCACCGGTGCGGCGGGCGCGCTGCTGGTGGTGTGGCTGTGCGCGGCCCTCAGCCCCCTGCGCACACCGTTCGACGTGCGCAGCACGCCCGGCTCCTTCAACGTGCGCAGTTCCGACGTGGAGGGCCTCGGCGACCACAACCCGGTGCGCACCGCGACCTGGGTGGACAACTGGCCGGCGCTGCCGGAGGGCCGGCGCATGCTGGCGGAGGCGGTCCGCTCGCCCCGGCCGACGCTGCTGTACTTCGACGGGGAGCGGCGGCTGCACGCGACGCCGATGCGCGCGGACTCCCCGTACCACGTGGTGATCGTGGGGCGTCATCTCGGCGTCACCGGGGCCGCAGCGCCGCTCGGCGCCTATGTCAACGACGCCTGGGGCCTGGCCAGCCCCGTCGGCGCGCATCTCGCGCTGGAGCGGTGGAGCTGGCCCGGGCACGAGAAGTTCCTGCGCAACCACTGGGTCTTCGCGGAGTGGGCGGCCGACCGTCCGCCGGAGCGCGACCTGCTGCGCGCCGGGGCCTCCCGGGAGACGGTGGCGGCGGCCCGGGCCGCGCTGGACTGCGGGCGGCTCGCCGAGCTGCGGGAGTCGGTGCGCGCGCCGCTGACCGCCGAGCGGTTCTGGCACAACCTCACCGGGGCCTACGAGCGGACGCGGTTCCGGTTCGTGCGCTGGCCCGCGGCGGCGGAGCGTGCGCTGTGCGACGGCCGGTCGGCAGGTGGGCGAAGCGGCCTCACCCGATGAAGTGACGCCGGGTCAGGGGGCGCGGGCGGGCGGGAACATTCGGCGCATGCCCCACAACCTCGCACTTCCCCCCGTCCTGTGAGCGCCCCGAACCTCGTCCGGCGGACGGTGCGCGGCGCGACGGCGCTGCGCGGCGGCCGGTACGGGCGACCGACCCCGTACCAGGTCTTCGGCGCGCTGTTCTGGCTGGTGATGACCCTGGCGTACTGGCGGGTGCCGCTGTGCTGCGACGCCGGGCAGCACGCGGCGGTCGTCGAGCGCCTCAAGGCGGATCTGCTCCATCCGGCCCACACCATGGCGGACCTGCCGGGTGAGGGCAGCCCGTACTACGGGCCGTACGCCGTGGCGCAGGGCGTGCTGGCGCGGCTGACGGGGCTGTCCGGCTGGGAGGTCGTGAAGCTGGCCGGGCCGGTGCACCTGCTGGTGCTGCTGACGGGGCTCGGGCGTTTCGTGCGGACCCTCAGCCCGCGCCCGTGGGCGCCGGTGCTGGCCGTGCTGTTCATGACGCTGCTGTGGGGCACCACGCGCATCCTGTGGAGCGGCTACCTCGGGCTCATGCCGATGACCGTCAACCTGGGGTATCCGTCCGCGCTCGCCATCGGCCTGACGTTCTGGGCGTGGGCCTGGACGGCGAGGCTCGCGCACGACGACGCCCCGGCGGTGCGCTTCGTCGGCCCGAGCGGCCTCGGCGCCTGGTGGGGGTACGCCGGGGTCGGCGTCCTGTACGCGCTGATCCTGCTCACCCACCCGGTCACGGCGGCCTCGGCGCTGACCGGGGCGGTGGCGGTGGTGGCGGCCCGGCAGCGCGGGCGGAGCCGGGCGGTCCCGGCGCGCTGGGCGCTGGCCGGGGCGGTGTGCGCGGCGGTGGCGGTGGCGTGGCCGTACTACGACGTGCTGGACCTGGTGGGCGACACCGGGCTGGACGCGATGCACCGGCAGCTGTACGAGCGGATGCTCGCGAACTCCTGGCTGGCGCTGGCGGGCCTGCCCGCGCTGTGGGTGCGGGCGCGCCGGTCGGTGCGTGATCCGCTGGTGCTGATGTTCCTGCTGGAGTGCCTGCTGCTGGCGTACGGCTGGGTCAGCGGGCACTACACCTACGCCCGGGCGCTGTGGGCGGGATTGGTGCCGTTGCAGTGCGCCCTGGCGGTGGAGCTGGCGGCGCCCCGGCCCTGGGGGCGGGCCCGGCGGGTCCTGGGCGGGGCGGCGGTGGCCGCGGTGTGCGCCGGGTTCCTCACCGTGCACGCCGGGGCGGTCGTGCCGCGGTCGGTGGATCCGGTGGGGTTCGCGCAGCCGACGCGCTGGCCGTCGTACGACTGGGCGGCACGGCACATCGGGCGGGGCGAGGTGGTGATCACCGACGGGTATCTCGCGAGTCACGCGATCGCCGGGTACGGGCCGAACCTCGCCGCGCCCATCTGGCCCGACCCCGCCCTCGACGAGCGGGAGCGTCGGCGCCGGGCGGCCGACGTCAAGGCCTACCTCGCCCCCGGGTCGACCCGCGCCGAGCGTGCCGCCGTCGTCCGCCGCTACCACGTGCGCTGGCTGCTGCTGACGCGCTGGCACCCGCTGCCCGAGGAGGCGGTGGTGGTGGCGTGGAGCAGACGGACGGGGGAGGTGCTGGCGCGGGTCGGGGGGTGAGACGCGGGGCGGTTACTCGATGACGAGGTCGACGTCGATGTTGCCGCGGGTGGCGTTGGAGTACGGGCAGACCTGGTGGGCCTGGTCGACGAGCTTGCGGCCGGTCGCCTCGTCCACGCTGTCGGGAAGCTCCACGCGGAGGGTGACGGCGAGGCCGAAGCCCTCGCCCTGCTTGCCGATGGAGACCTCGGCGGTCACGGCGGCGTCGCTGACGTCGACCTTGGCCTGGCGGCCGACGAGGCCGAGGGCACTGCCGAAGCAGGCCGCGTAGCCGGCGGCGAAGAGCTGCTCGGGGTTGGTGCCCTGGCCGTTGCCGCCCAGCGCCTGCGGCATCCCCAGCGCCAGGTCCAGTACGCCGTCGGAGCTGACGGTGCGGCCCTCGCGGCCGTGGGTGGCGGTGGCGACGGCGGTGTAGAGCGCGTCCATGAAAATCCTTCCCTCTCACACGTCACGGTGCGGCGGCCCGCTTCCGGGCCGCCCGACAGCCACAATTAGAGCACACAATTAAGTTGTGTGCAATCAAATTGGGTGCCCGAGCTACCCTGGACGCATGAACACGCCGGACGACGACTGGCTCCGCCTGGACCAGCAGATCTGCTTCTCCCTGCAAGCGGCCTCCCGCGCCTTCAACGGCGTCTACCGCCAGGTCCTCAAGGACCTGGGGCTCACCTACCCGCAGTACCTGGTGATGCTGGTGCTGTGGGAGCACGGCGCGCTGCCCGTCAAGAAGCTCGGGGAGCATCTGCGCCTGGACTCCGGCACGCTGTCGCCGCTGCTCAAGCGGCTGGAGGCGGCGGGTCTGGTGACCCGGGAGCGCAGTGCCCGCGACGAGCGGTCGGTGGAGGTGCGGCTCACGCAGGAGGGCCGGGCGCTGCGGGGGCGGGCGGTCGAGGTGCCGCGCCGGATCGCCTCCTCGACCGGTTTCGACGCCGCGGAGATCCGCGCCCTGCGCGCCCGCCTGGACGAACTCACCTCCGCGCTGGACGCCGCCGCCCTCGCGGACGCGCCGGGCGGCCCGGCTGCCGGGCCGTCGTAGCGGCGCCGGGCGGCACATCGGCCGGGCCGGGCGGCACGTCGGCCGGGCCGGGGGGCACGTCTGCGGGGCCGGCGGGCACGTGGGCCGGCCCCCGCCGGACGTGGAGGCGCAGGACGACGCCGTGCCGGACGTGTTCCTCGCGGACGGTGAAGTCGGCCGCCAGCACGGCGAGTTTGGCCCGTTCGACCGGGTCGGGCGGCGACCAGCGCGGGTCGAGCACGGACGTCTCGGCGACGACCCAGACGCGGTCCACCGCGGCGAGCCGCCGCCGCAGCTCCCCCGGGGTCGCCTCGCGGCCCCACAGCGTCCCGGAGCGGGGCGCCGACTCCCGCAGCGCGATGTCCCGCACCCGCCGGAACCCCTTCGGGTAGGCCAGCGCGGCGAGCCTCCCGACCGACGGCACGAACAGCACCGGGTCACCGGGGCGCATCCGGTGGACGGCGAGCGCGGAGACCACGGCGAGGTTGTCCGGGCGGTGCGCGGCGGACCGGTCCTGGCGGTGGACGGGCAGCTGCTGCAGGAAGGCCGCGACGAGGGCGAGGGCGCCGGTGACGCCCAGCACTGCGTGCACCTGCCGGCGGCCGACCCGCACCCGCCGCCCCTCGCACCGCACCCGTCCCAGCGCCCCGGCCACCCGCCCGGCCCCGGCGGCGACCAGCAGGGAACCGCCCGCCAGGGCGTACAGCACGTACCGGTCGTGGTAGAGCGGCCGGACCTGCGACACGGTCAGCAGGAGCGCCGGGGGCACGAGCAGCAGCGGAGCCGCGACGGCCGCCAGCCGCCGTTCCCGGAGCCCGGCCGCCATCAGCAGCAGGGACGCCCAGAACACCGGCCCGGTCCGGACGGGCACGACGTTCCGCGCCAGCCCCTCGACCCGGTCCCACCCGGGCTCCACCAGCCACGCCACCTGCCCGGCCTGCCCCCGCGACACCCACACCAGCGGCAGCAGCGCCACCACCGCGGCCGCCGCCGCCCGGCCCCAGCGGAACCACACCCGGCGGGGCACCCGCATCAGCGCCAGTGTCGCCGCGTGCGCGCAGAGCACCAGCACGGCCAGCTCGTGCAGCACACAGGTCAGCGCGACGACCGTCCCGTACGGCCACCAGGCCCGCGTCCCCGCCCCCTCCACGGCCCGTACGAGCAGCAGCGTCGCCCCCGCCGCCCCGGCCGCGACGAGCGCGTAGGAGCGTCCCTCCTGCGCGTAGTGGCCGGTCATCGGGGTGATCGCGTAGAGGAGACCGGCCCACAGGCCGGCCCGGGGTCCGGACAGCCGGACGCCGAGGGCCGCGACCAGACCGGCGGTGAGCGTCGCCGCGCACACCGACGGCAGGCGCAGGACGACCTCGTCCTGGTGGACCGCCAGGACGGCGTGCATGAGCAGGTAGTACAGGCCGTGCACCGCGTCCACGTCGTGCAGCAGCCGCCAGATCTGCGGGACCGTGCGCTGCGCGACCTGGTAGGTGACGCTCTCGTCGCCCCACATGCCGCCGCGGTCCAGCCCCCACAGGCCGACCGCGAGCATCACCGCCATGGGGACCGCCACGGGCACCACGTCCCCGCCGAACCGGCCGCTCCCCCTCGACTGTCCGATCGTCACGGGCCGATTCTGCGCCGTTGGATCCGTATGGATGCGTTTAATGGTGTGTTACCACTTTCATGTCATTCGACCGGCTTAGGATCCGCCGTGATGCATGCCGAGACGGACGCTGAGAGGGACGCCGTGAGGCGTGGGGCGAGCCCGCTGGCCGGGATCGCCGTCGTGGTCATCGGCTACGACGACGCCGCCCACGTCGCGGACGCCGTGCGCTCCGCGCTCGACCAGGGCCCGGCCGTGCGGGAGGTCGTGGCCGTCGACGACTGCTCGGCCGACGGCAGCGCCGACGTGCTCGGCCGGCTCGCCGCTGCGGAGCCCCGGCTGAGGGTGATCCGCCGCCGGGCCAACAGCGGCGGCTGCGGCACCCCGCGCAACACCGGCCTCGACGCGGTGACCTCGCCGTACGTGATGTTCCTCGACAGCGACGACGTCCTGCCGCCGGGCGCGGCCGACGCGCTCCTCGACGCGGCCCGGGGCGCGCAGGCGGAGGTCGCGGGCGGCCTGTGCGTACGCCGGGAACTGCCCTCGGGGCGCGAAGTGCCCTGGCAGCCGCGCCTCTACGCGCTGCACGCCGCGGTACCGCACCCCGCGGGGCGGCCCCGCCTCGTCCACGACACCCTCTGCGTCAACAAGCTGTACCGCACCGCCTTCCTGCGCGAACACGGCATCCGCTTCCCCGAGGGCCGCTTCCCGTACGAGGACGTCGTCTTCACCGCGCGCCTCCTGGCCGCCGCCCCGCGGATCGCGTTGATCCCGGACCGGGTCTACGTCTGGCACGTGCGGCGGTCCGCCGAGCGGCTGTCGATCTCGCTCGACCGGGCCGGCGTCGCCAACTGGAAGGCCCGCACGGAGGCCTGCCGGCAGGCGTACGAGATCCTGCTGGGCGCCGGGCAGAAGGACCTCGCGCGGGCCGCACGCGCCAAGTTCCTCGACCACGACCTGCGGATGTACCTGCGGGAGCTGGGGTTGCGCGACAGCGCGTACCGGCGGGCGTGGTGGGAGCTCACCCGGGCGCACCTCGCGGAGTACGACGCGGACGACTGGGCCCGCAACCCCGCCGCCCCGGGCCGGCTGGCCGGACGGGTCGTGCTGGCTTCCCCGGAGCCCCGCGACCTGCCCCGGCTGCGGGAACTGGCCGCGCGGCCGGCCCGCCTGCGCCCGCCGTACGCCCGCGCCGCCGACGGCACGCCCGTCTGGTCGGCCGGCCTTCCCCAGGTCTCCCTGGAGCCCCTGCTGACCGGCCCGGTGCGGGCCCTGCCCCTCGCCGTCGACGCGGCACTGCGACCCCGCGCACACGGCGCCACCGTTGTCCGGCTGCGCCTGCACGAGCTGTACGGGCGGGTGGCGCAGGCCGGACCGGAGACGGTGGAGGTGCGGTGGGCGCACCGGGACGACGGGAGTGTCGTGGCGGGGGGCGAGCGCGCGGTGCTCACCCCGGGCGCCGGGCCGCAGGGGGCGGGCGAGACGGACGGGTCCGACCGGTCCGACGGGACCGACCGGTCTGGCGGGACCGACAGGACCGACAGGACAAACCGAACCGACAGGACCGAGCTGACCGAAGGCGAACCGCACGACGTCTGGTCGGCCGAGGTGGCGGTCGATCTGGCGGCCCTGGCCGCGGCAGGGGCCGGCACCTGGGACCTGCGGCTGCGGCTCCGCTTCCGTGACGGTTCGCGCCGGGACGTCACCGCGCACGCGCTCACGGGCGCCGGGCTGCTGCGCCGTCACGCCGTCCCGAGCGCCCGGCACGGCGTGGTACTCGTACAGCCGTACGCCACGCACTCCGGCGCCCTGGCGCTGCGTCTCGCGCCCGGCGTGCGCGGCGTCCTGTCGGTCGTACGCGGCCGGCTGCGCCGCCTGCTTCACTGAGATCCGACGGGACGCGCACACTGTGCGCACCGCGCACCACGCACCACGCACCACGCACCACGCACCACGCACCACGCACCACGCACCACCACAGGCCACCGGACGAGGGGACGGCCGCGAATGACCTGGTTGATCACCGGCGGCGCCGGCTACATCGGCGCCCACGTCGTACGGGCGATGACCGCGGCGGGGGAACGGACGGTGGTGTACGACGACCTCTCCACCGGCACCGCCGACCGCGTGCCCGACGGAGTGGCGCTGGTGGTGGGCTCGACGCTGGACACCGAGCGGCTCACGCGCACGCTCGCGGACCACGAGGTCACCGGCGTCGTCCACCTCGCGGCGAAGAAGCAGGTGGGCGAGTCGGTCGAGCAGCCGCTGCGGTACTACCGGGAGAACGTCGAGGGCCTGCGGCTCCTGCTGGACGCGGTGACGGCGGCGCGGGTGCCGTCCTTCGTCTTCTCGTCCTCGGCGGCGGTCTACGGCATGCCGGACGTGGATCTGGTGACGGAGGAGACGCCCTGCGTACCGATGTCGCCGTACGGCGAGACGAAGCTGGCCGGCGAGTGGCTGGTGCGCGCGACGGGCCGGGCGACGGGGCTGGCGACCGCGTCCCTGCGCTACTTCAACGTGGCGGGCGCGGCGGCCCCCGAGCTCGCGGACGCCGGTGTGTTCAACCTCGTCCCGATGGTCTTCGAGAGGCTGACGGAGCAGGCACCGCCGCGGATCTTCGGCGACGACTACCCGACCCCGGACGGCACCTGCGTACGCGACTACATCCACGTCGTCGACCTGGCCGAGGCCCATGTCGCGGCCGCGCGGGTGCTGCGCTCGCGCCCCGGCCGGGATCTCACGCTCAACATCGGGCGGGGCGAGGGCGTCTCGGTCCGGGAGATGATCGACCGCATCGGCGCGGTCACCGGCCACGACCTGCCCCCCGCGGTCGCCCCCCGCCGGCCCGGCGACCCGGCCCGGGTCGTCGCCTCGGCGGACCGCGCCGCGACCGAGCTGGGCTGGAAGGCCCGGCACGGCGTCCAGGACATGATCACGTCGGCCTGGGAGGGCTGGGTGCGGCTCCACCCAAAGGCCCGCCCCTGACCGGCGCACACCGCCGCTCCGCGCGGCGGGCCCCGTCCTACAGCTCCCGCAACCCCGCCGCCGTGGCCCGGGCCAGCGCTTCCAGGTAGCCCTTCGGGAGCTTCGGGGCGCGGATCACCACCGAGCGCCAGTACAGCGGCCCGGAGATCAGGTCCAGGGCGAGGTCGTGGTCAAGGCCCTCGCGCAGCTCGCCGCGGCGCTCGGCCGCCGTCACGATGCCGGTGGCGACCCCGTCCTGCCCCTCCCGCAGGGCCTTCTGGAGGGCCTCGGCGATGTCCGGGTTGCGGGCCGCCTCGGCCTGGAGGTCGGGGAGGACCTGCGAGGCGACGGGGTGGCGCAGGGCGCGGGACGTCACCTCGTAGAGCAGGCGCAGGTCGCCCTCCAGGGAGCCGGTGTCGGGCACGGGCAGGCCCTGCACGGCGAGGGCCGAGACGAGGTCCAGGACCAGGTGCAGCTTGGAGCGCCAGCGGCGGTACACCGCCGTCTTGCCGACACCCGCCCGGCGCGCGATCCCCTCGATGGACATCCGCGCGTATCCGACGGCCGCGAGCTCCTCGAAGACGGCCGCCCGGATCGCTTCCGTGACGTCCTCGCGCAGTACGGCCGCCCCCGCGGGGGCCCGGCGGCGCGGGGGCTGCTGGGGCTCGTCGGGCTTCGTCGTCATGCCGACAGCATAGGGCGCCACGACGAAACGGTTGCGTCCCGACGTTCTTCCGTCGTACGCTCCCGTGACGACGATACGGTTCCGTTCCGACGTAAGAAATCGTCAAGAGTCCGGTGAGAACCGCCTGTCGCGCGCACGGCTCCTCCCCGGCCCCGTTCCCACACCCCCCTGCCCCCTCCCCCTCCCCCCTCCCGAACGAAAGCAGCGGATGTGAGCCAGGTCCTCGACCCACCGCCCCCGGTCCCGGCCGCCCGCGACCTCGCGGCCCTCGCCGCCCGCCACGGCCTCTCGGTCAGCGGCGCGAGGCCCTCCCTGCCCGCGTACGTCCGGCAGCTGTGGGCCCGTCGGCACTTCATCACGGCGTTCGCCACCGCCAAGCTCACCGCCCAGTACAGCCAGGCGAAGCTCGGCCAGGTCTGGCAGGTGATGACCCCGCTGCTCAACGCGGCGGTCTACTACTTCATCTTCGGGGTGCTGCTCGGCACCAAGCACGGCGTGCCGGACTACGTCCCGTTCCTGGTGACGGGCGTGTTCGTGTGGACGTTCACGCAGAGCTCGATCATGGCGGGCACGCGCGCCATCTCCGGCAACCTGGGCCTCGTCCGGGCCCTGCACTTCCCGCGCGCCGCGCTGCCGCTGTCGTTCTGCCTCCAGCAGCTCCAGCAGCTGCTGTTCTCCATGGCCGCCCTGGTCGTGATCCTGCTCTGCTTCGGCGTGCCGGTCGGGGTGTCCTGGCTGCTGGCGGTGCCGGCGCTGTTCCTGCAGTTCACGTTCAACGCGGGCGTCTCGATGGTCATGGCCCGGACGGGGGCCAGGACCCCCGACATCGCCCAGCTGATGCCGTTCGTGCTGCGTACCTGGATGTACGCCTCGGGCGTCATGTGGAGCATCGACCAGCTGGCCGACAAGGACCGGCTGCCGCGGGCGGTGACACTGCTGCTGGAGGCCAACCCGGCCGCGGTCTACATCGACCTGATGCGCTTCGCCCTGATCGACAGCTTCCACGCGGACCGGCTGCCGGCCCACGTGTGGGCGATCGCCGCGGGATGGGCGCTGGTCGCCGGAGTCGGCGGCTTCATCTACTTCTGGAAGGCTGAGGAGACGTACGGCCGTGGCTGAGCACCCGAGCGAGAAGACCCCCACCGTCGTCGCCGACGGCGTCGACATCGTCTACCGCGTCAACGGCACCGGCGCCGGACGCGGCTCCGCGACCGCCGCCCTCAACCGCATGCTGCGCCGCGGGCAGACCGAGAAGGCGGCGGGCGTGCGCCGGGTGCACGCCGTGAAGAACGTGTCCTTCGTCGCCTGCAAGGGCGAGGCGATCGGCCTGATCGGCACCAACGGCTCCGGCAAGTCGACCCTGCTCAAGGCCGTGGCGGGACTCCTGCCCGTGGAGAACGGCCGGATCTACACCCACGGCCAGCCCTCCCTGCTCGGCGTCAACGCGGCCCTGATGAACGACCTCACCGGTGAGCGCAACGTGCACCTCGGCGGCCTGGCCATGGGCATGTCCCGCGAGCAGATCAGGGAGCGCCACCAGGAGATCGTCGACTTCTCGGGCATCAACGACAAGGGCGACTTCATCACCCTGCCGATGCGGACGTACTCCTCCGGCATGGCCGCGCGGCTGCGGTTCTCCATCGCCGCCGCCAAGGACCACGACGTCCTGCTCATCGACGAGGCCCTGGCCACCGGCGACCGCTCCTTCCAGAAGCGCTCCGAGCGGCGTATCCGGGAGCTGCGCAAGCACGCGGGCACGGTCTTCCTGGTCAGCCACAACAACAAGTCGATCCGCGACACCTGCGACCGCGTGCTCTGGCTGGAGCGTGGCGAACTGCTCATGGACGGCCCGACGGACGAGGTCCTCAAGGAGTACGAGGCGTTCACCGGCGACAAGGCGGCGAAATCCAAGCCGAAGCCCAAGGCCGCCGTTCCCTCGTGAGGCGCAACCCGGACGGTCCTTTCGCCGCTTCGGTGCCACTATGACCGCAGAATTGCGAGTCGTACGGCACGATGGCGTGAAGCCGTACGGCGAGTCTGGCGAGAAGGAGTCCCGTGATGGCCGAGCTCAGCGTCATCGTCCACGGGCCGAACGTGCAGGACCACCTGACCGGACTGCTCGACTCCCTCGCCGCGCATCCACTGCCCGACGCCGAGGTGATCGTGGCGGCGGTCGGCGACTGGGCCCGGGAGACGGCCGAGCGACACGCCCCGGACGTGCAGGTGGTGCCGTTGCCGGACGGCACGGGCGACGCGGAGGCCCGGGCGGCGGGCGTGGCCCGGGCCGGGGGACGCTGGCTGCACTTCGTCCACGCCAGGGACGGACTGCCCGCGGGCACCCCGCGCACGGTCGCCGAGCGGGTGGCCGCGCTGCCGCCCGCGGTGGACGTGCTGCTGACGGACCATGTGCGCAGCACCTGGCACACCTCGGGCATGCCCTCCCCGGACGGCTCCCTGCTCGCCCGGGCGGGCCGCTCCGACGTCGCCCTCGACGACTGCGCGCCCCTGCTGCGCCTCACCCCGCTGCTCGGCACCCGCGTCCTGCGGGCGGACTTCTGGCGGGCGCACGAGGAGCGGCTCACCACCGACGACGAGGCGTCCGCGGCTCTGGCCGCCCTGCTGCTCGCCGGCCGCGTCGCGTGCCTGCCGCACGTCGCCTACGAGGACCGCAGGCTGCGCCCCGCGAGTCGGCCCCCGCTCACCGCCGAGCAGCGCTACGGGCTGATCGAGCGCTACGAGTCCCTCCTCGACCTCACCCGGGACCGCCGCGCCGCCCACACCGTCCTGTACGAGGTCATGGTCCGCGACTGCCTGCGCACCTTCGCCCGCGGCGGCATGGAGGAGGACGTCGCACGGGAGTTCTTCCGCCGTGCCTCCCTCGCCGCCCTGCGCCGCCGCCCCGAGGGCTACCGCCGCCCCGCCGGCCTCGAAGGCGTCCGCCGCTCCCTGCTCGAAGAGGGCGCCTACGGCAGGTACCGGGCGTTCCAGGCCGCCAACCGCACCCGCCGCACCGCCAAGTCGGCCCTGCGGACCCGCAGGCGCCAGGCGGGCGCCAAGCTCCGCGACCACCAGTACCGCAGGGCGCTGGGCCGCCCGGTCGACCCCCACCTGGCCGTGTTCGCGGCGTACTGGAACCGCGGGGTGGCCTGCAACCCCGCGGCGATCGCCGCGAAGCTCGCCGAACTCGCCCCGTGGACGCACGCGGTGTGGGTGGTGACCGAGCAGAACGCGGCCCTTCTCCCCCCGGGCACCGACCACGTCGTGCCCGGCACGCGCCGGTACTGGGAGGTGCTGGCCACCGCCAAGTACCTCGTCAACAACGTCAACTTCCCCAACGCGGTGGTCAAGCGCCCGGACGCGGTCCACGTCCAGACCCACCACGGCACCCCGCTCAAGCGCATGGGCCTCGACCAGATGGCGTTCCCCGCGGCCGCCCAGGGCCTGGACTTCCAGGCGCTGCTGGAGCGCGTCGACAAGTGGGACTTCAGCGTCTCCGCCAACAGCCACACCACCCGCATGTGGGAACGCGCCTACCCCTCACGCTACGTCTCGCTGGACTACGGCTATCCGCGCAACGACGTCTACTACACGGCCGGCGCCCGCGACGTCCGCGCGGTCCGCGACCGCCTCGGCATCGCCCCGGGCCGCCGGGCCGTCCTCTACGCCCCGACCCACCGCGACTACGAGGCCGGCTGGACGCCCCGCCTGGACCTCGCGACCCTGGCCGACCGGCTGGGCGAGGACACGGTCCTGCTCGTGCGGGGCCACTACTTCTACGGCGGCGCGGCCTCCCCCCTGACCCACCTGCGCCGCACGGGCCGGATCATCGACGTCTCCTCCTACGACCCGGTCGAGGAGCTGTGCCTGGCGGCGGACGTCCTGGTCACGGACTACTCCTCGATCATGTTCGACTACGCCAACCTCGACCGCCCGATCGTGATCCACGCCGACGACTGGGAGACCTACCGCACCACCCGGGGCGTCTACTTCGACCTGACGGCCGAGGCGCCGGGCCCGGTGAGCCGCACCCAGGAGGAACTGACGGAGATCCTCGGCGGCGAGGCCTGGCACGACGACAACGCGGCGAAGACCCGGGCCGTCTTCCGCCGCCGGTTCTGCGAGTACGACGACGGACGGGCCGCCGAGCGCGTCGTCCGCCGTGTCTTCCTCGGCCAGGACGGACGGGACCTGCCGCCGGTGCTGCCGGTCGAGGAACGCACCCCGGCCCCCACCCCGCAGGAGGCGACCGCATGAGCACCCCCGACGTCACCGTGACGGTCATCGTCTACAACGACGCCGAGCGCCTCACCCGCGCGGTCGACTCGGTGTGCCGGCAGACCCACGCGAACATCGAGATCATCGTCAGCGACGACCACTCCACGGACGCGACCCCGCAGGTGGCCCGGCGACTGGCGGCCCGGGACCCCCGGGTGCGCCATCTGCGCCTGGAGCGGAACAGCGGCGGCTGCAGCGCCCCGCGCAACCGCGCCCTGGAGATCGCCCGGGCGCCGTTGCTGATGTTCCTCGACAGCGACGACGAGCTCCCGGAGAACGCCGTCGAACTGCTGCTCGCCGCACACCGCGCACGCGAGATCGACTTCGCGATGGGCGCGGTGCAGCGGATCCGGGTCGACAACGGCCGGCGCTCGACGTGGATGCCGCACCTGGTCGCCGAGCGCCGCACCCTGGAGGGCATCGAGGCCGACCCGCGCCTGTTCTTCGAGCACCTGTCGACGAGCAAGATGTACGCCCGGTCCTTCCTGGAGCGGCACGGCCTGCGCTTCCCCGAGGGCATCCACTACGAGGACCAGCTGTTCTCGGCGCAGGCGTACTGCCTGGCCAAGGCGTTCACGATCATCCCGGAGCCGGTCTACCGCTGGTACGTGGCCCCCTACGCCGCCTCCGAGGCGGCCTCGATCTCCAACCAGCGGCACAAGCTCGCCAACGTCCGCGACCGGATCCACGTCCAGCACCTCATCGACGCGTTCCTGGCCGAGAGCGGGCACGAGTCGCTGCGCGAGGACAAGGACCACAAGTTCCTCAAGCACGACTTCCGCATGTACGCCGGTGACCTGCCCTACCGGGACGAGGAGTGGCTGACGTCCTTCGCGGACCTGGTCACCCCCTACCTCGACACACTCGCCCCGGGCGCCTTCGCCCGCCTCCCCCGAGCCGAGCGCGTCGTCCTGCAGCTGATCCGCGACCGCCGTCTGCCGGAGGCACGGCTGGCGGCACGCGGCCTGGCCCACGGCGTGGCACCGCGGCAGCTGACGACGGACCAGGAGGGCCGCGCGTACTGGGGGGACCGGCTGCCCGGGAGCGCCTGGTCCCGCCGCGAACTGGACATCTCCGATCTGGAGCTGGAGACCCGCGCCTTCCCGTGCGCCCAGTTCCGCCACGAGATCACGGAGATCACCCGGGGCCCGGGCGCCTCCGTCGGCCTCGCCATCCGCACGTACGACCCCGCGCTGCGGTTGTCGGTCGGCCCCCAGCGCGCCGCCCTGCTCATCGCCCCGGGCGGCCGCCGCCTCCACGTCCCCTTCCGTCTCTCCCCGGTCGGCCCGGGCCTCTTCGAGGGCCTCGCCCACCTGGACCTCGCGGCGGCCTCCCTGCCCCTGCCGGGCTTCGCCGGCATCCGCCACCCCATGCTCCGCCTGCACCACCGGGGCCTGGTCAACACGGGTCTGCTGCTGGCACCCCTGGCCTTCCCCGCCCTGACCACCCGCGTCCCCCGCCACCGTCTGACCCTGGAACCGGAAGGCCACGGCCCTGGGCGTCTGCAGGTGCGCTGGGAGCCGGTCGGGGTCACGGCGAAAGTGATCGGGCCGATGGTCCGCCGGGTGGCGAGACCGCGGGTGAAACGGGCGGCACGCCTGGTGGCGAGCGCACTGAAGTGAGCCGCGGGAGCGCATGACGGACGCCCCTGGTCGGCGCGGTGCCGGCCAGGGGCGTCCAGGGCGCCGGGCGCGCTACGAGTGCGTGCGCAGCAGCGTCCTCATCGTGCGCATCGCCACCGACAGGTTGGCGAGGTCGAACGTGTCGGAGGCCTGGATCTCCTCCAGCGTCGAACGGGCGCGGCCGAGGATCGCGGCGTTCTTCTGCTCCCACGCCTTGTAGCGCTGCTCCGGCGTCGAGGTGCCGTTGCCGACGGCCAGGACGTCGGCGGTCAGCGCCGCGTGCGCCGCGTACAGGTCCTCGCGGATCGCCGCGCGGGCCATGGACTGCCAGCGGTCGGCACGCGGCAGCTCGATGATGCGGTCCATGAGCTGGGTGATGCGCAGCCGGTCGGCGAGGTCGTAGTACACGTCGGCGACGTCCATCGGCTCCCGGCCCATGCGGTCGGCGATCGAGACGATGTCCAGCGTCGGGAAGGCGGAGGAGAACCCGGCCACGCGCGTGGCCAGGTCGTCCGGGACCCCGGCGCCCGACAGCTCGTCGAAGATCTTCTGGTACCACTCCAGGTCGGCGCCGCGCAGCAGATGGGGCAGCTGGCCCCAGACCTGCTCGACCCGGTCGGCGAAGAAGTCGATCGTCTCGGCGAGCTGGAGCGGTTGCGGCCGGTTGTTGAGCAGCCAGCGGGTGCCGCGCTCCACCAGGCGGCGGGAGTGCAGCCGGATCCGGGTCTGGACCTCGGCCTCGACCTTGTTGTCGAGCGCCTCGACCCCGTCCCACACCGGCGACTGGCGGAAGATGGCCCGGGCCGCGGTCTGCGCCCGCACGATCTCCTCCAGCGAGGCCCCGGTCTCCTCGCGCAGCCGGTGCAGATACGTCGTACCGCCCGTGTTGACCGTGTCGTTGACCAGCACCGTCGTGGTGATCTCACGGCGCAGCGGGTGGCTGACGAGGTACTCCGGGAACTGCTCGCGCAGCTCGGCCGGGAAGTACGCGTGCAACAGCGTGCTCAGGTACGGGTCGTCCGGGAGCGTGGTGTGCAGCAGCTCCTCGGCGACCGTGATCTTCGTGTACGCCAGCAGCACGGCCGTCTCGGGGCCGGTCAGGCCCTGGCCCTGCGCGAGGCGCTCGCGGATCTGCCGGTCGGTGGGCAGGAACTCCAGGGCCCGGTCGAGGTGGCGCTCCCTGACCAGGTGCTTCATGAAGCGCTGCTGGGCGTGGAGCATCGCCCCGGACTGGGCGAGGGCGTTGGCGATCGCCGTGTTCTGCGCGTAGTTGTTGCGCAGCACCAGGCGGCCGACCTCGTCGGTCATCTCGGCGAGCAGCTTGTTGCGCTGCTTGACGGTCATGTCGCCCTCGGTGACCAGACCGTTGAGCAGGATCTTGATGTTCACCTCGTGGTCGGAGGTGTCCACGCCCGCGCTGTTGTCGATGGCGTCGGTGTTGATCCGGCCGCCGTGCAGCGCGAACTCGATCCGGCCGAGCTGGGTCAGGCCCAGGTTGCCGCCCTCGCCGACGACCTTGACGCGCAGGTCCTTGCCGTCGACGCGGATGGCGTCGTTGGCCTTGTCGCCGACGTCCGCGTTGGACTCGGCCGAGGACTTGACGTACGTGCCGATGCCGCCGTTCCACAGCAGGTCCACCGGGGCGTGCAGGATCGCCTTCATCAGGTCGGCCGGGGTCAGCTTGCTGACCTTGGCCTCGATGCCGAGGGCCTCGCGGATCTGGGCGTTGACGGGGATCGCCTTGGCCGTGCGCGGGAAGACGCCGCCGCCGGCGGACAGCAGGTCCTTGTCGTAGTCCTCCCAGCTGGAGCGGGGCAGCTCGAACAGGCGGCGGCGCTCGGCGTAGGAGGTCGCCGCGTCCGGGTTCGGGTCGATGAAGATGTGCCGGTGGTCGAAGGCGGCCACCAGCCGGATGTGCTCGGAGAGCAGCATGCCGTTGCCGAACACGTCACCGGACATGTCGCCGATGCCGACGACAGTGAAGTCCTCGGTCTGGGTGTCCACGCCCAGCTCCCGGAAGTGCCGCTTGACGGACTCCCAGGCGCCGCGGGCGGTGATGCCCATGCCCTTGTGGTCGTAGCCGGCGGAGCCGCCGGAGGCGAAGGCGTCACCGAGCCAGAAGTTGTACTGCTCGGCGACCCCGTTGGCGATGTCGGAGAAGGTCGCCGTGCCCTTGTCGGCGGCGACGACGAGGTAGGTGTCGTCCTCGTCGTGCCGCACGACGTCCGCCGGGGGCACGACCTCGCCCGCGACCATGTTGTCGGTGATGTCGAGCAGCGCCGAGATGAACGTCTTGTACGACGCCACGCCCTCGGCGAGCCAGGCGTCGCGGTCCACGGACGGGTCCGGGAGCTGCTTGGCGACGAAGCCGCCCTTGGCGCCGACCGGCACGATGACGGTGTTCTTCACCATCTGCGCCTTGACCAGGCCGAGGATCTCGGTGCGGAAGTCCTCGCGCCGGTCGGACCAGCGCAGACCACCGCGCGCGACCTTGCCGAAGCGCAGGTGAACGCCCTCGACGCGCGGCGAGTACACCCAGATCTCGAACGCCGGGCGGGGCGCGGGCAGGTCCGGGATGGCCTGCGGGTCGAACTTCATGGAGACGTAGTCGTGCGGCAGGCCGCCGTCCGCCTCCTGGAAGAAGTTGGTCCGCAGGGTCGCCTTGATGACGGTGAGGAAGGACCGGAGGATGCGGTCCTCGTCGAGCGAGGCCACCTGGTCGAGGGCCGCGTCGACCTCCTCCAGCAGGGCGTCCACGATCTCGTGGCCCGCGCGCTGCCGGTCCGGCGACATCCGCGCCTCGAACAGGGAGACGAGCAGCCGGGTGGTGTGGACGTTGTTGCGGAGGGTGTCCTCCATGTAGTCCTGGCTGAACGTCGACGCGGCCTGGCGCAGGTACTTGGCGTACGCGCGCAGCACCATCGCCTGCCGCCAGGTCAGCCCGGCGCTGAGCACGAGGGCGTTGAAGCCGTCGTTCTCCGCCTTGCCGGTCCAGGTGGCCGCGAAGGCGTCCTGGAAGCGCTCGCGGGCGTCGTCGCCGAAGTGGTCCGTGCCGCCGCCCTGCGGGCGGGGGATGCGCAGGCCGAAGTCGTAGATCCAGGCCACGCTGCGGTCGGTGCAGCGCAGTTCGTAGGGCCGCTCGTCGACGACCTCGACGCCGAGCCGGTTGAGGACCGGCAGCACCGCGGACAGGGAGATCGCGTCGCCCGTGCGGTAGATCTTGAAGCGGCGCTCCTCGGGGGCGGCGCCCACCGGCTCGTACAGGCTGAGGGCGAAGTCCGTGCCCTCCTCGGCGTCGAGCTGCTCCAGGTGGACGAGGTCGGCGACCGCGGCGCGCGGGTTGTGGTCGGCCTTGTAACCCTCGGGGAAGGCCTGCGCGTAGCGGCGCATCAGCTCCGCCGCGTGCTCCTCGCCCAGCTCGGCGTTGAGCGCCTCGGCGAAGGCGTCCTCCCAGGAGCGGGCGGCCTCGACCAGCCGGGACTCGATGCGCTCCTTGTCGGAGTCGGACAGCTCCGGCAGCTCGGTGCCCTGCGGGACGCGGACCACGAAGTGCAGCCGGGACAGGATCGACTCGGTGTTCCAGGCCGTGAAGTCGACGCTGATGCCGCCGAGCTCCTCCTTGAGGATCTCGATGATCCGCAGGCGCACGGCCGTGGTGTAGCGGTCGCGAGGGAGGTAGACGAGGGCGGAGTAGTAGCGCCCGTACTCGTCCTGGCGCAGGTAGAGCCTGAGCCGCCGGCGCTCCTGGAGGTAGAGCACGGAGGTGACGATGGCGCGCAGTTCCCCGACCGGGGTCTGGAACAGCTCGTCGCGCGGGTACGTCTCCAGGATCTGCAGCAGGTCGCGCCCGTCGTGGCTGTTGGGCGAGAAGCCGGCCTCTGCCAGGACCTCCTCGACCTTGCGCCGGATGACCGGCACGCGGCGCACGGACTCGGTGTAGGCGGCGGAGGAGAACAGTCCGAGGAAGCGCCGCTCGCCGATGACGTTGCCGTCGGCGTCGAACTTCTTGACCCCGATGTAGTCCAGGTACGACGGGCGGTGCACGGTCGAGCGGCTGTTCGCCTTGGTCAGCACCAGCAGCTTGTGCTCGCGCGCCTTGGCCCGGGCGTCGGCGGGCAGCCGCTCGAAGGAGGGGCTGACCGGGTGGCTCTCCTGGTCCGAGTGGTGCGGGTCGGCGCGCAGTATGCCGAGACCGGTGCCGGGCACGGCGGCCAGCGAGTCGTCGTCGCGCAGCTGGTACTCGCGGTAGCCGAGGAACGTGAAGTGGTCGTCGGCCAGCCAGCGCAGCAGCTCGCGGGCCTCCTCGACCTGCGGCCCGGGCAGGTCGTCGGGGACGGACTCGTCCGGCAGGCCCTCCGCGAGGCGGAGCGCCGCGTCCCGCATCTTGCTCCAGTCCTCGACGGCCTCACGGGCGTCGGAGAGCACGCGCAGCAGGTCGGCGGTGATCTGCTTCAGGTCGGCCCGGTCGGTCTCGCGGTCGATCTCGACGTGGATCCAGGACTCGACGTGGGCGTCGTGCGGGAGGTCGCCGATGCCGGTCGTCGGCGTGGGCAGCACCTCGATGAGCGCGCCGGTGACATCGCGTCGCACGACGAACTGCGGGTGGATGACGACGTGGATGCCGCGCCCCCGGCGCGTGAGCTCGTTGGTGACGGAGTCGACGAGGAAGGGCATGTCGTCCGTGACGACCTCGACGACGGAGTGGCTGCAGGTCCAGCCGTTCTCCTCCACGGTCGGGGTGTGCACCCGCACGTTGGCCGTGCCCTGGGGGCGGTTCTCGGCCAGCCGGTAGTGGGACACGGCGGCGCCGAAGACATCGACCGGGTCGCGGTCGGCGAGGTCCTCCGGGGCCGTGTGCAGGTAGTAACGCTGGAGGAACGAGAGCAGGGACTCGCGGTCCGGTGCTTCCGGGGCGTCCGGGGTCTCCTCGCCCGTCGACCCGGTCGGTAGGTGCCCCCCGACCGGACCGTTCTCAGCAACCCGGGCGGCCCTCTCGAGCAACTCGGCCTTGGCTTCGTCGAGCTTGGTCTGCATTGTCCTCTGGCTCCTGTCGCGCGCCGTTGCGTGACGTAGAAGGAAGTACGGCCTCTGCGCTTACGACCTCACGTCGTGTCACGGGGTATCCGGTCTGTACCGACGCTATGCCGCAAGGTGAGATGAGCGGGGGTGTCTGAGCCATTCTTGAGGTGTTCCACCGGTGTGACGCTGCTCTCTGCGACGCCTGGGTCCGGATGGTGCTCGGCGTCCCGGGCGTCCTCGATGCCCCGTCCCGCCCGCGAGGACCAGCGATTGCCGCCCGGACACGGATGTCGTCCGTGCTCTCCGGGCGCAGGGCAGGGACGACGGCGTCCCCGCGAGCTATCGCGCTGATCACGCCACTAAGGCTATCGCTCCCCACAGGGGCTCCGTCATGAGCCGTATGTGTACAAAACAAGCCCCGGAAGTTTGACGTTCTGCACAGTGCCGCTACGTGGGAACGGTGGGATGACGGTCCTCCGTCCCCTGCGGCGCCCCCGGCGAGAGGGCTACGCCGCGAGCCGCTCCGCCTCGGCGACGGCCTCCTCCAGCGTGTCCACGACCGGCACGCCCACCGCCTCCAGGCTCGCCCGGCTGTGCGACCCGCCGGTGTACAGCACCGCTCGCGCCCCCACGTGCAGCGCGGCCACCGCGTCGTCCGCGGCGTCGCCGATCACCACGGTCCGCTCCGGCGCCACCCCGCTCAGGGACCCCAGGTGCCGCACCATGTGCTCGGCCTTGCTGCCGCCCGAAGGGCCGGTGCGCCCGTCCACCCGTATGAAGTGCGGCTCGATGCCGAAGCCGCGCACCAGCGGCACCAGCTCCTCGTGCACGTACATGCTCAGGATCGACTGGCTGCGCCCCGCCGACCGCCAGCCGGAGAGCAGTTCGGCGGCCCCCACCGTGAGCTCGCAGGCGGTCCTGTGCTGCGCGTAGTACCGGTGGAAGACGTCGTCCATGCGCTCCCACTCGGCCTCGGTGGGCAGCCGCCCCATGAGGCGCTCGTAGAACTTCGGCACCGGCACGCAGTACAGCTCCCGGTACTTCTGCAGCGTCAGCGGCTCCAGGCCCAGCTCGGCGAAGGCCGCGTTCGTCGCCCCGATGATCGCGTCGATGTCGTGGAACAGCGTCCCGTTCCAGTCCCAGACAATGTGCGCGCCCGTCTTCGTCCCCATGCACCAAAACGTACCCGCCCCCACTGACAATCAAGAGGACGGCGCTTCGATGCGCCCCCGCCGGGTGCTCAGTCCTCGCGTCCCACCAGGTTCGGGATCTCCTGTGTGGCGAACCACAGCAGCTCGTGGTCCTCGGCCCCGTCCACGACGAACTGCGCGTCGTCGTCCCCGCCGTCCGCCGCCGGCAGCGCGTCGGCCGCCGCCGTCACATCGCTCCGGGCGTCCGCCGCGTCGACGTGCACGGACGCGGCCCTGGACAGCGCCACGGGGCCCGAGACCCGCACCTCCCCCAGCGCCGCCGGGTCGAGCCCGCGGTCGGGGTCCGCGCTCACGGCCCGGTCGGGCACGTCCGCGGCGACGACGACCCGGCGCCGCGGCGCCCCCGGATCAGCCGTGAGCAGCCGCAGCGAGGCGAGGGCGGCCCGGCCCAGCGCCGCGTACTCCAGCTCCTCGATGTCGTCCGAGAGGTACCACTCGCGCAGCCCGGGCGTCACGGCGTAGGCGACGAACGGCCCGGCGCCCAGCTCCCCCGTCCTGTACGCCTCGGCGAGACCGGGGAGGGTCAGGGGCACGTAGACACGCATGGGCTGGCCGCTTTCGTGGTCGTCTCGTGGCCGGAGGGCTCCGGAGAGGCCTTCAGGATACGTGCGGGACGTCCTCTTTCGAGTCCCGCCCGGTACCACCCGACGCGTCCACTCCAGTCCGGGGATTCACCCTCCGCACCCGCGCCCCCACAGGGCTCCGACCCACTTCATCACCCGGATAAGTGAACTCTCCGGCGCCTCCGACCCGACGCCGCCTTGCTTGCTCCGCCCCCCGTCGGCCCCGTACAAGATCACCAACCCGAAGTTACTCATCGGTACCGACCGGACCCGCATCCGGCCCACGAAACGGGGACCCCATGTACAAGGTCATGACCAGGACGCACCGCCCGACCACCCACCCCCCGACGGGCACCGCCCCGGGCCGACCCGCCGGACCGGGGACGCACGGCACGGCAGCGGCCACCCCTTCGGCCGCGGGTACTGCTTCGGCCACGGCGACCGGTGGGGCGGCCGACGCGGCACCGGCTGCGCCGGGCACCGGCACGGCACACCGGACGGACCGCCCAGCACCGCCTGCCCGGGGCTCCGCCCCCGCACGCCGCGGGGGCGGCACCGCACCACCCGCTCGGGACACGGCCACGGCCCGCCGGGACGTGACGGCAAGCCGGCGCGCGGTCGCTGTCCGCCAGGACCTGTCCGTCCCGCACTGCCCCGCGGACAGCACCGCCCCACCGGTCCTGAGCGACGTCATCGCGTCCCGAGCGGGCAGCGCCACGCCGCCCGCTCGGGACGCGGCCACCCCGTATGCCGCCGCCCACCCCGCCCCGGCCGCCACCGCGGTGGCCGCCACCGCGGCCGAGGGCCGCTCGCGTTCGCGCACCCCCGGCAGCACCGCCCCACCCCGCACCCCCGGCGGCGGGCGGCGCACACCGGCGGCCGGCGACCGCCCTCCGGGCGCCGCCCGGACCAGGCGCTCTCAGACCCGTCCCACCGACACACGCCCGTCGACCCTCCCCGGCACGCGCCCAGCGGCTCGCAGGACGCCGCAGAGCACCGCCCCGGCTCCCACCGGCGCCCGCACCCCGGCGCCCGCCGAGACCGGCCCCCGCGTCCCGCGGCAGACACCGCGCCGTCCGCTGCGGCACCCTCTGCCCACCGACCGGTTCGCCGATCTGCTCGTCGCCGTCCTGAGCGGCCACCGCCCCGTCCATGCGATGCTCCGCCACACCCGTGGCCGTGCCTACGACGAGCTGGCCTGGCTCGCCGAACGCGGTCCCCTGCGCACCCGCGGCGCCCGCCCCGTCGTCCGGGACATCGGCTACTTCGAACCACGGCCCGGCGCCATCGAGGCCTTCGCCCGCGTCGGCGCCGGCGACCGGCTGCGCGCCATGGCGTTCCGCCTGGAACTCGGCCAGGACCTCCGCTGGCGCTGCACAGCGGTCGAACTGGGCGGCCCCCGCCCGCCCCACACGAACGACGACTGATCCCCGCGACCGGCCGGAAACGGCGAAGCCGAAGGGCCGGCCACCCGAGGGTGCCCGGCCCTTCCTCACACCGCTACGGTGCTTCGCCCACCGTCACTTCTTGCGACGCCCCCGGCTGCGCGCCTGCTTGCGGCGCTCCGCGCGGGTGAGGCCGTCGGCCTCGGAACGCACCGGCTCGTCGTCGGTGGCGAAGTCGCCCTCGATCGTGCCGCCCTCGCCGTCGACCGTCGGCGCGGAGAAGTGGAGGTTGCGCCGCTGCGGGACGTCGAGCCCCTTGGCGCGGATCTCCGGGCGGGCAGTGGCCTGCGCCGGCACCGCGTCGTGCTTCTCCAGGTCGGCCACCGGCTTGGCCTCCTCGACGGGGACCTCCTCGACCTGCTGCTCGACCTGGACCTCCAGGTTGAACAGGTAGCCGACGGACTCCTCCTTGATGCCCTCCATCATCGCGGTGAACATGTCGAAGCCCTCGCGCTGGTACTCGACCAGCGGGTCCTTCTGGGCCATCGCGCGCAGGCCGATGCCCTCCTGGAGGTAGTCCATCTCGTAGAGGTGCTCGCGCCACTTGCGGTCGAGCACCGACAGCACGACCCGGCGCTCCAGCTCACGCATGATCTCGGAGCCGAGCTGCGCCTCACGCGCCTCGTACTGCTCGTGGATGTCGTCCTTGACGGAATCGCCGATGAACTCGGCGGTCAGACCGGCCCGGTCGCCGGCCGCCTCCTCCAGCTCCTCGATGGTGACGTCGCACGGGTAGAGCTGCTTGAACGCGCCCCACAGCCGGTCGAGGTCCCAGTCCTCGGGGAAGCCCTCGGCGGTCTCGGCCTGGACGTAGGCCTCGATGGTGTCGTCCATGAAGTGCTGCACCTGCTCGTGCAGGTCCTCGCCCTCCAGGACGCGGCGGCGCTCGCCGTAGATGACCTCGCGCTGGCGGTTGAGGACCTCGTCGTACTTCAGGACGTTCTTGCGGGTCTCGAAGTTCTGCTGCTCGACCTGCGACTGGGCGGAGGCGATCGCGCGGGTGACCATCTTGTTCTCGATCGGCACGTCGTCCGGCACGTTCGCCATGGACATCACGCGCTCGACCATCTGCGCCTTGAACAGCCGCATCAGGTCGTCGCCGAGGGAGAGGTAGAAGCGGGACTCGCCGGGGTCGCCCTGACGGCCGGAACGACCGCGCAGCTGGTTGTCGATGCGCCGCGACTCGTGCCGCTCGGTGCCCAGCACGTAGAGGCCGCCGAGCTTCTCGACCTCCTCCTTCTCCGTCCGGACGGCCTTCTCGGCTCGCTCCAGCGCCTCGGGCAGGGCGTGCGCCCACTCCTCGATGTGCTCCTCCGGGTCGAGGCCGCGCTGGCGCAGCTCCGCCTCGGCGAGGTCCTCTGGGTTGCCGCCGAGCTTGATGTCCGTGCCGCGGCCGGCCATGTTGGTGGCGACCGTCACACTGCCCTTGCGGCCGGCCTGGGCGACGATCTGCGCCTCGCGCTCATGGTGCTTGGCGTTCAGCACCTCGTGCTGGATGCCGCGCTTGCTGAGCTGCTGCGAGAGGTACTCGGACTTCTCGACCGAGGTCGTGCCGACGAGGATCGGCTGGCCCTTGCGGTGCTTCTCCTCGATGTCGTCGACGACCGCCTCGAACTTGGCGACCTCGGTCCGGTAGATCAGGTCCGACTGGTCCTTGCGGACCATCGGCCGGTTGGTCGGGATCGGCACCACGCCGAGCTTGTAGATCTGGTGGAACTCGGCGGCCTCGGTCATGGCCGTACCGGTCATGCCGCACAGACCCGGCTGTTCCTTGTCGTCGTGGTCGTGGCGCTTGTACAGGCGGAAGAAGTTCTGGAGGGTGATCGTGGCGAGCGTCTGGTTCTCGTCCTTGATCGGCACCCCTTCCTTCGCCTCGATGGCCTGGTGCATGCCTTCGTTGTAACGGCGGCCCGCGAGGATACGTCCGGTGTGCTCGTCGACGATCATGACCTCGTCGTCGATGATGACGTAGTCCTTGTCCTTCTTGAAGAGTTCCTTCGCCTTGATGGCGTTGTTCAGGTAGCCCACCAGCGGGGTGTTCACCGACTCGTAGAGGTTGTCGATGCCCAGCCAGTCCTCGACCTTGGCGACGCCGGACTCGTGGATCGCGACCGTGCGCTTCTTCTCGTCGACGTCGTAGTCGCCGGTCTCCTCGATGCCCTTGAGCGGCTGGCCGGCCTCGCCGCGCTTGAGGCGCTTCACCAGCTTGGCGAAGTCCCCGTACCACTTGGTGGCCTGGTCGGCCGGGCCGGAGATGATCAGCGGCGTACGGGCCTCGTCGATGAGGATGGAGTCGACCTCGTCGACGATGGCGAAGTTGTGGCCGCGCTGGACGAGCTCGTCCTTGGACCACGCCATGTTGTCGCGCAGGTAGTCGAAGCCGAACTCGTTGTTCGTGCCGTACGTGATGTCGCAGGCGTACTGCTCGCGACGCTGAGCCGGCGTCATGTTCGCCAGGATGCAGCCGACGGTCAGGCCCAGGAAGCGGTGGACGCGGCCCATCATCTCGGAGTCGCGCTCGGCCAGGTAGTCGTTCACCGTGATGATGTGGACGCCCTCACCGGACAGGGCGTTCAGGTACGCCGGCAGCGTGCCCACCAGGGTCTTGCCCTCACCGGTCTTCATCTCCGCCACGTAGCCCATGTGCAGGGCCGCGCCGCCCATCATCTGCACGTCGTAGTGACGCTGGCCGAGGACGCGCTTGGCGGCCTCGCGGACGGTGGCGAACGCCTCGGGCAGCAGGTCGTCGAGACTCTCGCCGTCGGTGTAGCGCTGCCTGTACTCATCGGTGAGGGCCCGCAGCTCGGCGTCGGAGAGGTCGACGAAGTCCTCTTCGATGGAGTTGACCTGGTCCGCGATGCGGTGCAGCTTGCGCAGGATCTTGCCTTCGCCTGCACGCATGATCTTCGAGAGGACGGACACGGGGGTTGGTCTCCTTGCCGGTCGGGCCTGGGGTCGGTTACCACTTGACTTACTGAGCAACGGCCATCGTATGCGAGGACCCCGCCGAGCCGGGAGGGCCTGCCGAGACGGCACCGTCCGCTGCTTCGATTCTGGTGCACGTCTGCTTCACGGGGGACAACGCCCGGGCCCCCCGGATAGTGCCGCACCCCTCCACCGAATTGCACAAAGCGTGACCACGACCTCACTCTCGGGCACCCGGGGCCGGTCGCCCGCGCCGAACCGACGGCGCTCCGGCACACCCGCCGGGCAGAATCGGCCGATGGACCCCGTCACCCTCACCACGGACCGCCTCCTGCTGCGCACGGTCGGCCCCCAGGACACCGACGCGGTGTACGACGCCTGCCAGGACCCCGAGATCCAGCGCTGGACCACGATCCCGTCGCCCTACCTGCGCGAGCACGCCCGGGGTTTCACGGAGCAGATGGTCCGGGACGGCTGGGCGGACGGGTCGGCGTTCACCTTCGGCGTCTTCCTCCGATCGGGAGAACTCGCGGGCATGCTCGGCATCACCGAGCGCGCCCTCGGCACGGCGGAGATCGGCTTCTGGGCCGTCAGGGAGCACCGCGGCCGCGGCTACGTCACCGAGGCCGCCCTCGCCGCCTGCCGCTGGGCCTTCGCCCACGCCGCGGTCGACCGCGTCGAATGGCGCGCGGAGGTGGGGAACCGGGGATCGCGCGCGGTGGCGGAACACGCGGGCTTCAGGATCGAGGGCACGCTGCGCTCCGCGATGAACAACAAGGGAGTGCGCCGCGACCTGTGGGTGGGCTCGCTGCTCCCGTCGGACCTCGGCCTTCCCTCGACGGCCCCGTACCTGCCGGCCCCGGCCTAGCGGCCCGACCGGTCGCGCCGACCGCCCGGCCGGACCGCCCGGCTCGGCCGCCCGGCTCGGTCACTGGCCTGCTTGCTCGTCCTCGCCACTCGGTCACTCGGCCCGCTTGCTCGGCCTCGCCGCTCGTCGCGCGGCCCCGGCGCTCGGCCCGCCGGTCCACCACCTGCGGCGCCCGCGCGCGGTAGCGGACAGCCGATTCCGCAGGTCACGTCCGCCTGTCAGTCCCACCGCCTATCGTGCGGAACCATGACCACCCCGCGTCCCAGCGCAGACCTCTCCGCCGACGAGGCCCGCAGAATCGCGCTCCGCGCCCAGGGCTTCCTCGGCGCCCCCGACCGCCGCTCCGGCGTCCGCGGCGTCCTGCGCCACCTGGGCGCGATACAGCTCGACACGATCTCGGTCCTGGCCCGCTCCCACGAGCTCGTCCCGTACGCCCGCCTGGGCGCGGTGGGCCGGAGAACGGTCGAGGACGCCTACTGGAAGCCCTCGGTCTCCGGCGCGCCGGAGGCCCGGCCCCACGCCTTCGAGTACTGGTCCCACGCCGCCTGCATCCTGCCCATCGAGGAGTGGCCCCACTTCGCCTTCCGCAGGCGCGCCTACCGCAACCGCCCGCACTGGAACCAAGAGCTCCCCGACGGCGCCTACGAGCAGGTCGTCAAGCAGCTCCGCACCGAAGGCCCGCTCACGGCGACGGAGTTGGGCGGCGCGAAGAGGACGAGCGACTGGTGGGACTGGTCCGGCTCCAAGGTCGCCGTCGAACGCGCCCTGATGTACGGCGAGGTGGTGTGCGTGGAGCGCCGCGGCTGGAAGCGCCTCTACGACCTCGCCGAGCGCGCGATCCCGGACCCGCTGCTGCACGACGGGCTGGACGACACGGAGTGTCTGCGCCGTCTGGTCCGTCTGGCGGGCCGGTCCCTCGGTGTGGGGACCCGTGCGGACATCGCCGACTACCACCGCCTCAAGGGCGAGCAGGTCGACGCGGTGATCGCCGACTCGGGTCTGGTGCCGGTCACGGTGGAGGGCTGGGGCAAGCCCGCCTGGGCCGACCCGGCCGCGCTGGAGACACCGCCGCGCGGCCGGCACCGCACCACGCTCCTGTCGCCCTTCGACTCCCTCATCTGGGAACGGGCCCGCACGGAGCGGATCTTCGGCTTCACGCACCGCCTGGAGGCCTACGTCCCCAGACAGAAGCGCGTGCACGGCTACTTCGCGATGCCGGTCCTGGCCGGCGGCCGGCTCGTCGGCCGGGTGGATCCGGCCCGTGAGGGCCGCACGCTGGTCGCCAGGCAGGTCACGCTCGACGGCCCCAAGGCGGTCCCGGCCGTCGCGCAGGCCCTCACCGAGGCGGCGACGTGGGTGGACTGCACGGACGTCCGCGTGGAACGGGTCGACGCCCCCGGCCTGCGCGAGCCCCTCGTGCGGGAACTGGCCCGCGCGACCGCCTGACGCGGGAGCACCCGAGCGCCGTGACGGCCGCAGGCCCGGCCCTCAGCGGATCTCGAGGATCTTCTCGCGCATCGCGTACACCACGGCCTCCATCCTGGAGTGCAGCTGGAGCTTCTCCAGGATGTTGCGCACGTGGTTCTTCACGGTGTTCTCGGAGATGAACAACTCCTTGGCGATGTCACGGTTGTTCATCCCCGTCGCCACGAGCTTGAGGACCTCCAGCTCGCGGTCCGTCAGACGCGGTACGGGCACCAGCCGGCGCTCGTCGGTGCGCTGGATCATCGACTTGAACTCGGTGAGCAGCTTCGACGCCATGGACGGGCTGATCTGCGACTGCCCGTCGGCGACCGCGCGAATGGCGGTGGCCACCTCGTCCGTGGAGATCTCCTTGAGGAGATAGCCGGTCGCCCCCGCCTTGATGGCGTCGTAGAGATCGGCTTCCTCGTCGCTGATCGTCAGCATGATGATCTTCGCGCTGGGTGCCACCTCCTTGATGGAGGTGCACGCCTCGATCCCGCCCCGCTTGGGCATCCGCACGTCCATCAGGACGATGTCGGGCAGCAGGTCGGCGGCCTTCTCGACGGCCTCGGCGCCGTCGCCCGCCTCACCGATGACCTGGATGTCCTCCTCGGCGGCGAGCACGATCTCCAAGCCGCGGCGGAACAGGGCGTGGTCGTCCACCACCAGGACCCTGATCGGTTCCTTGCGTGGAGTCCCCGTGTCCGGGCCGGTGCCGACGACGCCGTCGTGGGCGTCACCGTCACGCATCGGTCCGAAGCTGTCCGCCATCGTTCCTCCCCCTGAAGGCTGCGGCCTGAGGTCCTGAGCCATCGCCAACCCAGAGCAACGGCCCACCGGTTGGGCCGCGGTCGCCATGATTCCATGCCTGAGCGGCGCCGGGGTGCCGGAGCGGGCGCCACGTGGTCGCACACGGGTGCCCCTGGGGACGCACACGCGCTCCAGGGGCACCTGCTCCGCTTTTCACCCGGCACGGTCAGCCGCCGAGCGCACCGCCCGCCTCGGGGGAGTGCGCCTGTGTGACCATCGTGTCCGTCCGGAGGTGGATCACGCCGTAGTCGTAGGCGTGCCGCCGGTAGACGACACTCGGTTCCTTGGTCTCGGAGTCGACGAACAGATAGAAGTCGTGCCCGACCAGCTCCATCTCGTAGAGAGCCTGGTCGAGGGTCATGGCTGCTGCGACGTGGGTCTTCTCGCGGACGACAATGGGGCCGTCACCCTGCACTTCCAGCGAGCCGATCTTCTTCGTGGGGACGGCCGCCTCCGGCTCCTCCTCGTGAGCGGGGACCGCCTCGCCGTTCGGGTTGAGCGTGGCCACGCCCGGGACGTGGTCGGCGACCTCGGCGGCCGAGATCCGGCGCGCTCCACGGCGCGAGAACCGCTTGTCGTGCTGCCTGCGCAGCCGGGCTTCCAGCTTTTCCGCCGCCAGGTCGAGCGCCGCGTACGGATCGCTCGCCGCCGCCTCCGCCCGGATCACCGGACCGCGGGAGCGGAGCGTGATCTCCACTCGGTCACAACGGTCGGCCTGTCGGGGGTTGGGCTCCTTGGACACCTCGACGTCGAGGCTGATCACCTTGCCGTCGAGCTTCTGGATCTTCTCCAGCTTCAGCTTCTCGGCCACGTGCTTCCGGAACCGCTCGGGCACCTCGGTCTTGCGGCCCTTGACGACGATGTCCACGCAGAACTCCGTTCCCGGATCGCTCCGCTTCGCTGCGGAGCATCTCCCTTTTGCACCAGGTTCCGGTGTGTACCGGAACCTCGGACTCGGTGACTTCCACCTCCTCCCCCGAGGGCGAGAACTCCACTCCACCGTCGCGAGTGATGAAGAAAAACCCGCAGAACGGCATTCGGATTCAAGAGGTGTGGCCTGCGGCTTTCCCTCTGGACCGAACATATCTCGCCCGGACGGATGTCGTCACCCTCTACTGCGGCGTACCTCCGTTCCGGTGAAAAGGCCCTCTCCTTACCTGCAACGACACAAGATCTCAGTCAGTTCCGGTTCATTTCGAAAGAGTCGGGTGACGCCGCGACCACTGCCGCGCACACCACATCGACGACTCCGCGGGCGCCGTCCACACCCGTCGTTCCCTGTCGGCGGGGCCACCGGCCCGTCCTCTCCCGCCTTGATCCGACGCGCTGTTCCTCTCCGCTTTCCCACGTCTCTCCCCGTACACGGCGGCAGTCCACCCGGCGTCGGAATTCAGCCCCGCCCCCGGCTCGTCCCGCGGCCCGTGCCGCACCACCCGCCCGTGTGCGGCCGCCCGCACAGCCCGCGCGGCCTCCGCCAGGGACGCCCCCGTGGTCATCACGTCGTCCACGAGGACGACCGGCCCCGCTCCCAGCAACCCGGCGCCACCGGGCACCACCGACAGAGCGCCCGCGAGATTGTCCCGCCGCTGCCGGGAGTTGAGCCCCGACTGGTCGGCCACCACCCGCCGCTGCCGCAGCACACCCAGCACCCGGGCCGGAACCCCGCCCCGCCGCAGCTCACCCGCCGCCGCGAGCGCGATCCGCCGCGCCGGATCATGTCCCCGGGCCCGCACGGCGCGCCGCCCGGACGGCACGTGCACGAGCAGCACGGGCTCCCCGGAACACCCGGACCCCCGGGGCCCGCCTGCCGGCCACGCCCCTCGGAGCCCCGCCCGCACGGCCCCCGCCAGGGCGGCGCCCAGCGGACCGGCCAGTGCCAGCGCTCCCCGTTCCTTGTGGGCCAGCAGCGTCGCCCGGACCTCGTCCGCATAGGAGGCCGCCGCGTGCACCACGGGCAGTCCGGGCGGCTCCGGCACCGGCCGCACGTGCCGCACCTCCGCCCGGTCCAGCACCGCGCGGCACCGCCCGCAGAGCACCGCACGAGGCGCCCCGCAGCCGCCGCACTCGCCCGGCAGCACCAGCTCGGTGAGGTCCTGCCACCACCCCCGCATGCAGACCACTGTGCAGCCCGGGACGCGGCCTTGCCACCCCTGTGGACAACCACCTGTGGACAACCGGCCCGGGAGGCCCGGGGACGACAGCCCGTGGACGGAGTCGGACGGCGGAGCGGTCCCGCCGGGCGCCCTCCGCTCACCCCGGATAGACCGGAGCCGTCCCCTTCGTCACCTTCTGCCACTGCGCGCCCGACGGCAGCCGGACGATCCCGTCCACCGAGTACGCCACCAGCGGCAGCTCATCGTCGTCGGCGGCGGTGACCTCCTTGACGCCGGTCAGCGCCGCGGGCGGCGGTACGTCCGGTGTGGAGCCGTCGACCTGCACGTAGCGCATCTGCTGCACGCCCCCGTGCTCGCGCCCGACCACCACGAGCCGGCTGTCCCCGGCCCACGACATGGCCGTGACCTCCTCCAACTCGGGTGTCGCCGAGCGCAGTTCGACGACCCGGACGGCCGGCTCCTCCCCCGGCTTCCCGTCCCGCTCGATCAACCCGACGAAGAGGGTCCTCTTGCCGCCCTTCTCCACGACGAGCGCGATCCGCACCCCGTCGGCGGCCACCCGCACGGACTGGATCCGGCCGTCCAGCTGCGTCGTCCGGACCTCCAACGGATCGCCCTTGCCCTCCTGGAGCAGCAGCAACCGGGGACGGTCGGGGTCGCGGTCGGCCACCCACAGACCGTCCTCCGCGTCCCAGCTCGGGGTCGTCAGCCGGTCCGCCTCGCTCTCGCCCCGGCTGCGCAGCACCGGCTCGCCGAGCGACCCGCCCGAGACCAGCGACCCCACGTACAGCGAGCGGCCGTCAAGGCCGACACCGGCCGCGCTGCGCTCGTCGCGTGACACCGCCACCGAGCGCAGCGCCGTCTCGCCCTCGCCCAGCGCTCCCGGCGCCGGGGCGGCCTCGCTGTCGCGGGTGCCGGCGGGGAGCCGTACGAGCCGGTCCTTGGCGTCGATGAAGTACAGGTAGTCGGGATGGCGCGCGGAGCTGTGGAAGGCCGCCGCGTCGGCCGCGTCCTGCGTGAGGGAGCACAGTTCCGTCCCGTCGGCCCGCAGCTCGACCTCGTCCACGGCGGGACTGAGGTCGCGCAGCGTGAACAGCAGCTGTGCGGCCATCTCGTCGCAGCGGTTGGAGCCGATGCCCGCGGCCCTGTCGTTGAGGGGGATCGTGAGCCTGTTCCGGTCGTCCGGCGTCAGGGCACCGGCGTCCTTCGCCAGCGCCGTGCCCGTCGGGAAACTCGACCGCACGACGGGGTTGAGCCACCGCGTCGGTCCGTTCAGCAGGGACCGCACCATCTGCGTCATCGGCTCCACGCGCCGGCGCACGTACACGGGGTCCGCGACCGCCGTGGGCTGCGAGTCCGTCCCGGCCGCCACCGAGTTCGACGCGAAGTAGTACTTGCTGACGGACATGTAGTTGCGCTGGAAGTCCGACTGGCCCATGAGGACGCCCTGCGGCAGCGCGTCGATCCGCCACTGCCCGCTCTTCTCGTCCTGCGTCAGATGCACGGCCCTGCCGTACGGTCCGGACGCCGGCGCGTACGCCTGCTGCGCGTCCACGGTGGCCACCTTGGTGCCGGTCAGCCGGAACGTGATCCGGCGGGCGTCCTCACCCCCGCTCGTGCCGTCCGGCTTGGCGCCCGGCCCGTCCGTGAGCACCGTGGTGGACAGCTCCGGCCGCCAGGTCTTGGCCGCATCGCCGGTCAGGTACTGGCGGGCCGTCCTGTAGTGCGGATCGTCGCTGGTGAGCGCCTCCAGGAAGCCCTGCACGATCTCCGAGGGCGCCGCGTCCTCCCCCGGCGGCACGGCGAACACCCGTACCTGCGTCTCCTGGCGCGGCGTGGACTCCACGTCGCGCAGATCGCCGCTGTCCGGCATCGAGGCGCACCCCGCCAGCACCAGCACACCGCCTGCGGCGTACGCCATCACGCGCGCGGGCCTGCGCCGGCCGCGCCCCTCGCGGTCAGCGCCCACGAGATGCCTCCCCTTGCCTGTTCGCCTCTCCCGGCCCGGTCTCCCCGCCGGGCACTGCGGCAGCCTCCCGCTCCACTCGCCCGGAGCCGCCACCCGCGATCGGACCGCCGCCACGCGGCGCACCGGCGCCCCCGCCACGCGCCGGCTCCACCGCCTCCGGGTCGTTCGGCCGCCGCACGGACGAAGCGGGCCTCGGCACCACACGGGCACCGTTGCCGGGCAGGGCGGTCGGATCGGCCGTGGGAGCCACCGCGGAGGCCCGCGGCGGTATCGGATCCCGGTTCGACGCCGAGGACAGCGGCCCGTGCGCCGACCGCGCCGGCACGGTCGCCCGCTTCTCGGCGTCCCGGCCGTCGCACGGCAGCCCGGCGTCGTCGAGCCCCCGGTTGCGCCGCGAGTCCTTGGGCTCCAGCGGTATGGGGGAGCCCCGCAGCGGCTCGTCCGCCGTCCTCGGCAGCGTCAGCCGGAACTGTGAGCCGCCGCCCGGCTCTCCCCACGCCTGGAGCCAGCCGCCGTGCAGCCGCGCGTCCTCCAGGGCGATGGACAGGCCCAGACCCGTACCACCGGTGGTACGCGCGCGTGCCGGGTCGGCCCGCCAGAAGCGGCTGAAGACCCGGGTCGCCTCACCGGGCTTGAGCCCGACCCCGTAGTCCCGCACGGCGACGGCCACGGCACCGCCGGCCGCGGCGAGCTTGACGACGACGTCGTTGCCCTCGCCGTGCTCGACGGCGTTGACGACGAGGTTGCGCAGCACCCGCTCCACGCGCCGGGCGTCGGCCTCGGCGACGACGGGCTGCTGGTCCCCCAGGACGCGGATCCGCGTGCCCTTGCGCTCGGCGAGCGGCTCGGCCCCGCTGACCACCCGCCGGACGACGTCCCGGAGGTCGATCGGCTCCGCCTCCAGCGCGGCGGCGCCCGCGTCGAAGCGGCTGATCTCCAGCAGGTCCGCGAGCAGCGACTCGAACCGGTCCAGCTGGTCGGCGAGCAGCTCCGCCGACCGCGCGGTCACCGGGTCGAAGTCCTCGCGCGCCTCGTGGATGACGTCGGCGGCCATCCGCACGGTCGTCAGCGGCGTGCGCAGCTCGTGCGACACGTCCGACACGAACCGGCGCTGCATCCGCGACAGCTCCTCGAGCTGGCTGATCTTCAGCTGGAGGTTCTGCGCCATCTTGTTGAAGGCCTCGCCGAGCCGCGCGATGTCGTCCTCGCCCGTGACCTTCATCCGCTCCTGCAGCCGCCCCGCCGACAGCCGCTCGGCGACCCCCGCGGCCATCCGCACCGGCGTGACGACCTGCCGTACGACCAGCCAGGCGATGGCCCCGAGCAGCACCACCACGAACAGCCCCGCCGTCGCCAGCGTGCCCTTGACCAGGCTCAGCGACTTCTCCTCCTGCGTGAGCGGAAAGAGGTAGTACAGCTGGTACGGGTCGCCGTTGGGGTCGTTGACCTGCTTGCCGATGACCAGGCCGGGCTGGGAGTCCTTGGTGGCGTTGTTGTACGTGATGCGGGTGTAGCTCTGGGCGGCCGTCGTACTGCTGCCGATGCGCTCGCGAAGGTCGGTGGGCACGCTCTTGCTCCAGTCGACCTCGCCCGAGGCCCGCGGTCCGCGCCCGCCGGCGCCGTCCGCGTCGGAGGCCGGGAGCGTGACCACGTCGAAGGCGCCCTGGCCGCCGCTGGACAGCGAGGAGACCAGGGCGCTCATCCACTGGATGACGTTCTGCGCGGGAGGGCCGTCGGCCGTCGCGACGTCGTCGCCGGTGGCGCTGGGCGCGTCGTCGGCGCGCTGCTTGGCCACCGCGAACCCGCCCGCGGCCTGGCTCTGGGACGCCCTCACCTTGGCGTCCAGCAGGCCGTTGCGCACCTGCCCGATGACGACGAAGCCCAGCAGCAGGACCACGCCCAGCGACATCAGCAGCGTCGTGACGACGACCTTGAGCTGGATGTTGCGCCGCCACAGCCGCATGACAGGCAGCAGCGGCCGGCGCACCCACCGCATGAACAGGCGGATGACCGGGCTGCCCTGGACACCGCCCTGGAGCAGTCCGCTCTCCAGCAACCGTCCCCACCGGGAGCCGGGCCTCTTCCGCCCGACAGGCCGCCCCGGGCGGCCCCCGGACCGGCCGGGCGCCGGAGCGGCACTGTCGCCGGACATGTCAGCTCGGCCCTGCCTTGTACCCGACACCACGCACGGTCACCACGATCTCCGGCTTCTCCGGATCCTTCTCGACCTTGGAGCGCAGCCGCTGCACATGCACGTTGACCAGCCGCGTGTCCGCCGCGTGCCGGTAGCCCCAGACCTGCTCCAGCAGCACCTCACGCGTGAACACCTGCCACGGCTTGCGCGCGAGCGCCACCAGCAGGTCGAACTCCAGCGGCGTCAGGGCGATCGGCTGCCCGTCCCTCTTCACGGAGTGCCCGGCCACGTCGATGACCAGGTCACCGATGGCGAGCTGCTCCGGAGCGGGCTCCTCCGACCTCCGCAGCCGCGCCCGGATCCGGGCCACGAGCTCCTTCGGCTTGAACGGCTTCACGATGTAGTCGTCGGCACCCGACTCCAGGCCCACGACGACGTCGACCGTGTCGCTCTTCGCCGTCAGCATCACGATCGGAACCCCGGACTCCGCCCTGATCAGGCGGCACACCTCGATGCCGTCCCGGCCGGGCAGCATCAGGTCGAGGAGCACCAGATCCGGCTTGGCCTCCCGGAACACGGCCAGCGCCTTGTCGCCGTCAGCCACGAACGACGGCTCGAAACCCTCACCACGCAGCACGATGCCGAGCATCTCGGCCAGTGCGGTGTCGTCGTCGACGACAAGGACTCGTCCCTTCATAAACGACATCATCCCATTCTCATAACGGTGGCGAAGGCAGTGGTGAGGTAGGTCACCGGCCAGTGACCATAGTCGCAGCAAGCGCTACTGTCTGCCCTCGCCCGCCCGCCGACGATCCCGACGGCGGGGACGAAGCCGCTGATGGACGGTGGACGAGCCCCTGGTGACGCCTGACGCCCAGGGGCGCGGGGACGGGACGGCGACCGGCCGCCCGGCCCCCGCCGCCCCGGGCTCAGCCGCCCGAAGCCGTGCGCGAGCGCGCACACACCTCCGCGAGCGCCTCGGCGGTCACCGGTGAGACGACTCCCTCCTCCGTCACGATCGCCGTGACCAGCTCGGGCGGGGTGATGTCGAACGCAGGGTTGTACGCCTGCGTCCCCAGCGGAGCCACCTGGATGCCGCCCCCCGCCTCGGATCCGGCCACCGGCGCCTGCGGAGCCACCAGCTCGGTCACCTCGTGCCCGGGCCGCTGCTCGACCTCGACGGACGCGCCGTCGGCCGTGTCCAGATCGACCGTCGTCACCGGCGCCACCACGATGAACGGCACATGGTGGTACCGCGCCAGCACCGCCAGCGGATAGCTCCCCACCTTGTTCGCCACCGAGCCGTCCGCCGTGATCCGGTCCGCCCCGATCAGCACGGCGTCCACCTCACCGGCGGCGAACAGCGACCCCGCCGCGTTGTCCGTGAGCAGCGTGTAGCCCATCCCGCTGCGCGCCGCCTCGTACGCCGTCAGGCGCGCGCCCTGCAGCAGCGGACGCGTCTCGTCCACCCACAGCCGCCGCAGCCGGCCCACCCGGTGCGCCGCGAGCGCCACCGCGAACGCCGTGCCCTCCCCGCCCGACACCAGCGAACCGGTGTTGCAGTGGGTGAGGATCCGGTGCCCGCCTCCGGGCAGCAGCTCGTCCAGCAGCGCCAGCCCGTGCTCGGCCATCCGCGCACTGGCCTCGGCGTCCTCCCGGTGCAGCTGCCGCGCCGCGGCCAGGGCCGCCGCGGCCGCCTGCCGGACGTCACCGCCCTCGGCGAGCACCGCCTCATGGGCCGCCTGCGCCCGACGCACACCGACAGCCAGGTTCACCGCCGTCGGCCGGGCGCCCGCGAGCGCAGCCGCGGCGTCGTTCACGTCGAACCCTCGCACGGCGGCGAGCGCGACACCGTACGCGCCCGCGATGCCGAGCAGCGGTGCCCCGCGCACGGCCAGCGAGCGGATCGCCTCCACGAGTGCGGGCGCATCCGTGCACACGAGTTCGACTTCCTCTGCCGGCAGCCTGGTCTGGTCGAGCAGGACCAGGACCGGCCCTTCCGGCGGCTCCTCCCAGCGGATCGCGGGGATCTCGGTCGGCCGCTTGTCATCGCCGCTGTACGCGTACTGATCAGCCATGCGATCAGTCTGCCCGTTATCCGGCGGACAATTGAAGGTACGCACGCCCTACCGCGGACCGTCACACCAAGACCACCCCATGGCACGATGGCTGCCAACCTGCCGCCGCGACCGCGGACGGGCACCGTGAAGGAGCGACGATGAACGACACTCCGGGCTGGGCCTCGCCCGGATCCGCCCCGTCCGACGGGCAGCAGCCGGGCACCTCCGGCCCTGCCGAGCCCGCTGACCGCCCCGGCCCGGCGCACCCCGCGGGCGGGCCGGCCCAGCCCGGCCAGGCCCCGCAGGGCCCCGGCTCCCCGTGGTCCAAGGAACAGCCACCGCCGGCCCAGTGGTCCGCCCCCGGCGGCCCGGCCGCCCCGGGCCAGGCACCCCCGCCCCCGCCGCCCGGCCCCGGCTGGGGCCACCAGCCCCCCGGTGCCCACGGCCCCGGCGGATTCGGACCGGCGGGCCCCGGCGGATACGGCCACCCCGGCGGCCCCGGTCCCCACGGCGGCTGGGGAAGCGGCTGGGGCGGCCCCCCGCCCGCCGCCAAGCCCGGGGTGATCCCGCTGCGCCCCCTCGGCGTGGGCGAGATCCTCGACGGCGCGGTCTCCACCATGCGCACCTACTGGCGCACGGTCCTGGGCATCTCGCTGACCGTCGCGGTCCTCACGCAGATCATCGTCGTGCTGTTCCAGGGCCTCGTCCTGGACGACTCCAGCACCGAGGCCCTCAACGACCCGAGCGCCACCGTCACCGAGCTGAGTCGCGCCATGGGCGACGCCCTGCTCAGCTCCACCGTCATCCTCGTGATCTCCCTGGTCGGCACGGTCATCGCGACGGCCCTGCTCACGACCGTGACCAGCCGCGCCGTGCTCGGCAAGCCGGTGAACCTCGGCGAGGCCTGGCGCGACGCCCGCCCTCAGATCGCCGGCCTGTTCGGTCTCATCTGCCTGCTGCTGCTCATCACCACCGGCCTCGTCGCCGCCGGCGCCCTGCCCGGCATCCTCGTCGGCGTCTCCGTGAACGGCCCGGCGGGCGTCGCCCTCACCGTCCTGGGCATCATCGGCGCCGGCATCGTCGCCCTCTGGCTGATGATCCGCTTCTCCCTCGCCTCGCCCGCCCTGATGCTGGAGAAGCAGGGCATCAAGAAGGCCATGAGCCGCTCCACGAAGCTCGTTCAGGGCACCTGGTGGCGGATCTTCGGCATCCAGCTGCTCGCCGCGATCATCGCGAAGGTCGTCGCCTCGATCATCGTCATCCCCTTCGCCTTCCTGGCCGCGGCCCTCAGCGGAGGCGGCCTCACCGGCTGGCTCAGCAGCGGCCCCGGCAGCCTCGGCTGGACGTTCCTCATCGTCAGCGGCATCGGCTCGGTGATCGGTTCCATGATCACGTTCCCGATCACGGCCGGCGTCACCGTGCTCCTCTACATCGACCAGCGCATCCGCCGCGAGGCCCTCGACCTCGAACTGGCCCGCGCCGCCGGAGTGCAGGGCTACGGCCCCGCCGTCCCCGGCACCACCCCGGGGAGCTGATGCGGTGAGCTCGGCGGGGGAACTTCTCACCACGGCGCTGCCGCGCGCCGCCATACGGACGCTGCTGAGCGCCGGCGACACCTCCGCACTGTCGCCGGCCCGCTCCGGGGACGAGCCGCCCCTCACCATCCCGCGCGACCCCGCACGGGAGGCGGCGCGGCGCGAGCTGTCCAAGCGGATGTACCACGAGGACGACCCCAGTCTCTTCCAGCGCGCCCTCGACGCCTTCTGGGACTGGCTCGGCACCCTCTTCGACACCGCCTCGACCGCCACCCCCGGCGGTACCCTCGGACTGGTCGTCGTCATCCTGGCCGTCGTCGCCGTCCTGGCCGCCCTCTGGTGGCGGCTGGGCACCCCGCGCCGCCACCCCACCCCGTCCGCCGCCCTGTTCGACGACCGCCCCCGCAGCGCCGCCGACCACCGCGCGGCCGCCGAGGCACACGCCGCCCAGGGCCACTGGAACCAGGCCGTCCAGGAACGCATGCGCGCCCTCGTCCGCGCCCTGGAGGAACGCGCCCTCCTCGACATACGCCCCGGCCGCACCGCCGACGAGGCCGCAGCCGAAGCCGGCCGCGCCCTGCCCGACCACACCGACCGGCTGCGCACCGCCGCCCGCGACTTCGACGACGTCACGTACGGCGGCCGCTCGGCGACCGCAGAGACGTACCGGCGCATCACCGCACTCGACGGCGACCTCGAACGCGCCAAGCCCCGGCTCGCCGGCACGGCCGCCGCCCGCAGCCAGGGAGCCGCCGAATGACCACCGAGGCCACGCTCCCGTCCACCTCGGCCTCGCCCACCGCACGCCAGGTATGGACCCGCACCCGCGGTGTCGCGCTGGCCCTCGTCCTGCTCATCGCCGGGGCCGTCGCCATCGCGGTGATCCGCTCCGACGCCCGGCACGGCGAACTCGACCCGCGCTCCGCCGACCCCAACGGCAGCCGCGCGATCGCCGAACTCCTCGCCGAAGGAGGCGTCGACACCCGCGTCGTCACCACCCTCGACGAGGCCGCCGCCGCGACCGGCCCGGACACCACCCTCCTGGTCGCCGTCCCCGACCGGCTGACCCGCGGCCAGCAGTCCCGCCTGCACGACGCGTTCGCCGAATCCGGCGGCCGCACCGTCCTGGTCGCCTCCGGCAGCGCCTCCGTCGAACGGCTCGCTCCCGGCGTCACCGCCGACCCCGCCACCAGCCTCGACTCGACGCTTTCCCCCGACTGCGACCTGCCCGCCGCCCGACGCGCCGGCACCGCCCGAACGGGAGGCGTCCGCTACACCACCACGCACCTCGGCGCCGACGCCTGCTACCCCAGCGAACGCCTGGCCACCCTGCTGCGCCTCCCCGCCGAGAAGGGCGGAGGCGACACCGTCGTCCTCGGCGCGCCCGACATCATCCTCAACACGCGCCTCGACGAGCAGGGCAACGCCTCGCTCGCCCTCCAGCTCCTCGGCTCCCGTCCCCATCTCGTCTGGTACCTCCCCTCGCTCTCCGACACCTCGGACCACGGCACAGACGACGAACGCGGCTTCTTCGACCTGCTCCCCGCGGGCTGGCTCTGGGGCACCCTGCAGCTCTTCATCGCCGCGGCCCTGGCCGCCCTGTGGCGGGCACGCCGACTCGGCCCCCTCGTTCCCGAAAAACTCCCCGTCACGATCCGCGCCTCCGAAACCGCCGAAGGCCGTGCCCGCCTCTACCGCAAGGCCGACGCCCACGACCGCGCGGCCGCCGCTCTTCGCTCCACCACACGCACCCGTCTCGCCCCCCTCGTAGGCGTCCCCGTCACCCAGGCGGACTCGCCCGAGGCACTGCTCCCCGCCCTCTCCGCCCACCTCCACGGCGACGGACAGGACCTGCACGCACTCCTCTTCGGACCCCAGCCCGGCGACGACGCGGCACTCATCGCACTCGCCGACCGACTCGACGCCCTCGAAAGAGAGGTACGCCGTCCATGATGGACCCGACCACTGACAACGCCGGGCCGAGCGAGAGTCCGGGCACCGCCCGGGACTCCCTGGAGGCCCTGCGCGCCGAGATCGCCAAGGCCGTGGTCGGCCAGGACCCCGCCGTGACCGGTCTCGTCGTCGCTCTGCTCTGCCGCGGCCACGTCCTCCTCGAAGGCGTCCCCGGCGTCGCGAAGACCCTCCTGGTCCGCGCCCTCGCCTCCGCCCTCGAACTGGACACCAAGCGCGTCCAGTTCACCCCCGACCTCATGCCGAGCGACGTCACGGGCTCCCTGGTCTACGACGCCCGCACCGCCGAGTTCTCCTTCCAGCCCGGCCCGGTCTTCACCAACCTGCTCCTGGCCGACGAGATCAACCGCACCCCGCCGAAGACCCAGTCGTCCCTCCTGGAGGCCATGGAGGAACGCCAGGTCACCGTCGACGGCACCCCCCGCCTCCTCCCCGAGCCGTTCCTGGTGGCGGCGACGCAGAACCCGGTCGAGTACGAGGGCACCTACCCCCTCCCGGAAGCCCAGCTGGACCGCTTCCTCCTCAAGCTCACCATCCCCCTGCCCTCCCGCCAGGACGAGATCGACGTCCTCACCCGCCACGCCGAGGGCTTCAACCCCCGCGACCTCAAGGCCGCCGGCGTACGCCCCGTGGCGGGCCCGGCGGACCTGGAAGCGGCCCGCGCCGCCGTCGCCAAGACGACCGTCTCCCCGGAGATCACCGCCTACGTCGTCGACATCTGCCGCGCCACCCGAGAGTCGCCCTCCCTCGCCCTCGGCGTCTCACCCCGGGGCGCCACGGCCCTCCTCGCCACCGCTCGCGCCTGGGCCTGGCTGACCGGCCGCGACTACGTCATCCCCGACGACGTGAAGGCCCTCGCCCTCCCCACTCTCCGCCACCGCGTCCAGCTCCGCCCGGAGGCCGAAATGGAAGGCGTGACGGCCGACTCCGTCATCAACGCGATCCTGGCCCACGTCCCCGTCCCCCGCTGATGGCACTCACCGGACGCGCCGCCCTCCTCGCGGCCCTGGGCTCCCTTCCGGTCGGGATCTGGGAGCCCAGCTGGACGGGCATCCTGGCGGTCAACACCCCCCTTGCCCTGGCCTGCGCCTGCGATTTCGCCCTGGCCGCCCCCGTACGGCGCCTCGGCCTGAACCGCTCCGGCGACACCTCCGTACGTCTGGGCGACACCGCCGACGTGACCCTCACGGTCACCAACCCGTCCCGCCGTCCCCTGCGCGCCCATCTCCGCGACGCCTGGCCCCCCAGCAGCTGGCAGCCGGGCACCGAGACCACGGCCTCCCGCCACCGCCTCACGGTCCCCGCGGGGGAACGCCGACGCCTCACGACCCGCCTGCGCCCCACCCGCCGGGGCGACCGCCAGGCCGACCGCATCACCATCCGCTCCTACGGCCCCCTGGGCCTCTTCTCCCGCCAAGGCACCCACAGGGTGCCGTGGACGGTCCGCGTCCTGCCCCCGTTCACCAGCCGCAAGCACCTGCCCTCGAAACTGGCCCGCCTCCGTGAACTGGACGGCCGCACCAGCGTCCTCACCCGCGGCCAGGGCACCGAGTTCGACAGCCTGCGCGAGTACGTCCCGGGCGACGACACCCGCTCCATCGACTGGCGCGCCACGGCCCGCCAGACCACGGTCGCCGTCCGCACCTGGCGTCCCGAACGCGACCGCCACATCCTCCTGGTCCTCGACACCGGCCGCACCTCGGCGGGCCGCGTGGGCGACGCACCGCGCCTCGACGCCTCCATGGACGCGGCCCTGCTCCTGGCGGCCCTCGCCTCCCGCGCCGGCGACCGCGTCGACCTCCTCGCCTACGACCGCGGGGTCCGCGCCCTCGTCCAGGGCCGCTCGGCGGGTGACGTGCTTCCATCCCTGGTCAACGCCATGGCCACACTCGAACCGGAACTCGTCGAAACGAACGCGCGAGGCCTCACCGCCACCGCGCTCCGTACGTCGCCCCGCCGTTCCCTGATCGTCCTGCTGACGAGCCTCGACGCGGCGCCCATCGAGGAAGGCCTGCTCCCGGTCCTCCAGCAACTCACACAGCGCCACACGGTCCTGTTGGCTTCCGTGGCGGACCCGCACATCAGCGGGATGGCCACAGCCCGGGGAGACGTCGACGCCGTCTACGAGGCCGCTTCGGCAGCCCGGGCCCAGTCGGAACGCCATCGCACAGCGGAACAGCTCCGCCGTCACGGCGTCACGGTCGTGGACGCCACACCGGACGACCTGGCACCGGTCCTGGCGGACGCATACCTGGCGCTGAAAGCGGCAGGACGCCTGTAATGACCCGTGGGTCCCCGAGAGGGGACCCACGGGTTTCCCTCGTCTCCAGAACGCAGAGAACCCCCGCATCACCAGATGCGGGGGTTCTCCCAATAATTGTTCGGCGGCGTCCTACTCTCCCACAGGGTCCCCCCTGCAGTACCA